>JAUVKP010000191.1 GCA_030596185.1 Fidelibacterota bacterium
AGAATATTTTGATGTTAAGGTTTCGTTGGCATAGGCGGGGCTAACCGTGTTAACGATATCGGCAAAATGAATGCCGCCCTTTAGTAGATTAATACCACCAAAATCTTCAAAAACAAATTGATTATAATCTTCTTCACGGAAACCGAGATAAGAATAATCATTCTTGGGATATTTTCCCTGATAGCCAATATTGTGTATGGTCAACACACCGGCGGCACTTCCAAGATATTCATCATTCCGGTGATGGGTCTTTAAATATGCAAGAGCAGCCGAGCCTTGCCAATCATGCGCATGAACAATGTCTATCTTGATCTGTTTGGTTTTACACAGATACATGGCGGCCTGTGATAGAAATGCAAATCGTTTGGGATTATCAAGATAATCCTGCATAGCAAGATTGTGATACATACCGTCGCGAAAAAAGTAATTTTGGAAATCAATGAAGTAATATTCAAGATTTTCATTAATTTTTTTAGGGTGAACCAAGCACCATTCTTCTATGTCACCCATCCATACGTTCATGGAAAATGGAGCTTCGGCAGAATGGGTCAATTCAGCTGGAATACTGGCATAATAGGGCATTACAACTATTACTTTGTGGCCATTTTCTGCCAAGGTTTTTGAAAGTGCGCCGGCAACATCTGCTAATCCCCCGGATTTTGCATAAGGAACGCTTTCGGATGTTACGAATAAGATATTGCGTTTTTTACTCATGACAGCCCTTTCTTGTATTGAGATCTAATACTTGACACATATAAAAAACCTGCGTTACTACGTTTACACATAATACCACAGGTTTGATATATAATTATTTTGTGTTCAGCTTGAATGTAACTGGAATTGAGATCCAGACACCCACATTTCTGTCACGCTGTTTTGCTGGTTTGAATTTGGTTTTTTTGATTGCTTTAATAGCTGCTTCGTCCAATCCGGTACCCGACATGCCCTTAAGGATCAAACAGTGTTCCACTACACCACTTGCATTGATAAAAGCCTGAACAACAACTTGGCCTTCTATACCGGCTTCTTTTGCAATTTCAGGATAAACTGTATTGCGCGAGATAGCAGCTTGGCCACCAATAGGTGTTGGAGGTTCATCGTAAGCAATAAATTCCACTACGATCCCGCCACTTCCATCACTTGGTGGTGGAGGCGGCGCATCAAGTGCTTCGTAATCATCAAAGTCCATATCGTCGATCGTGAAGTCTTCAGATATTTCTTCGTCTTCACTCATTACCGGGATAGAGGGACGTTGCTGGGGTGCTTGCATCTGCTGAAGTTCGATCTGTGGGATCTCTTCAGACTGTATGAATTCAATAACCGTTTCTCTTTCGAGCCGTGAATCGCGGTCAAACTTAGGAAACAGATAGACAAATAACACAAGCAATGCTAAAACAACTACCGTTGCAATCTCGGTCATAAAACCGGAGCGGGCTTTAAAGCGTTCAAATTGTTTTGCTGGCATTATATGACTCCTGTTCTATCTATTTTGGTTTCGCTGAATAGTTTATTTTCAGCGCACTAGCGTCTCGTAGTTCATTTTGAACATCTGAGACAACCCCCATTTGCGTTTCCTGATCGGAGCGCATCGAAATGGTTAACATATTATCATTTCTGCGCAAAGGATAGATCACTTCTGAAACATCTTCGACGTTGAGTAATTTATCTTGAATGCTGATGCGACCTGTACGATCGATGAAAACAAAGAGTACCGACTGTTTCGGTGTATCCAGCTTAGCAATAGATCGTGCACGGGGAAGCTTGACCTTAAGTCCTTCCACTGTCTTCAATGATGTTGCTGCCATAAAAAAAATCAGCAACATAAAGATGATATCAGACATGGAGGAGGTTGGGATTCCGCTTTTAGGTTTTGATTTTTTCTTTATTGCCATAGTACCTCCTACTGCGTTCCAATAAGTGCCAATTTCTTGACGTTTGCAGCAATTAACTGATCAACCACATCAATATAGTCTTGATATTTGGTTTTTCGGTCCGTTTGAACCGAAAACACCATGTTGGGATTACCTGCTTCAAGCTGACGCGCGCGCGCAGTGATTTGCTCAACCGGTATAACCTCATCATTGAATAGGACATCTCCCGTGGCATTAACCAATACCATAGTAATGTTCTTGGGATTCAACTTGATCTCTGAGTCACCGGGTGGGGGCAAAACAACTCCCAAACCTTTATCAGTATCAACATTTGATACCAAAAGGAAAAAGACCAATAACAGAAACGCAATGTCAGACATTGAGGAACTCGGGATCTCTGCAGGCGGACGTTTTTTCTTACCTAACATTTGATCTTCCTATCATTTCTATTTTATTTTTTGATCGTTTTTGTTTCAAGTGCATCAAGTAGATCTAAAGAACTTCTTTCCATGTCGATAACAAGATTGTCGATCTGGAAAAGGAAGAAATTCTGGAATACCTGGATGATCATAGCCACAACAAGACCAAACAATGTGGTCAAAAGCGCTTGAGAAATACCAACGGCAACAATGGCCGGAGACATATCGTTAGAAGCTGCAATATCCTGGAAAGCGGTGACCATACCCGAAACCGTTCCCGTAAAACCAAGCATCGGTGCAATAACGATCACAGTGGACAACCAGATCTGGTTCTTTTCGAGGAAAGTCATTTCCAGTGAACCGATCGTATCCAAAGTTTTTTCAACTCTCTCTAAGCCTTTGTCTGCGTGACGCAGAGCTTCTGCATACATAAGGGCAATAGGACTGGTGGATTCTTGACAAACTACAAGAGCTGCTTCAATTCCATCTTCTTCCAAAGTACCTTTAATTATTTTGGTGAAAGCTTTTGTTTTGGATGAAATTGTAATTAACGCATAAAGACGTTCAAATACAACAACAAGACCAAGAATAAAAACACTCAAGATTGGCCACATAAATACGCCACCATCTAAAAAGAGCTTTACCATAAAATCAACCTCCAAATTATCGTTTTAATTTACGTGTACAACATACCATTTTAAGCAAATACGCCTATAAAGTCAATAAATTATTAATGAATTGCCATAAACTTTTGCGCTTCTTTCATGGACTGAAAGGCCTTTTTAAACTGATTGTCACTCAAAAGGCGCGCTTCGTAATAAGCGTTATTGTTCCACCATATCTTTGCCAGTTCCGATTTGATCTGCATTTCCAGATAATCTCTATCTTTGGCAAGTTCTTCTTCTTTTAAATCTTTAATACTTTTAGCGGCGAACTCATGAAGCTCGGGAATAAATGTTTTATCAAATTTAATGTCATAGAGAAAAGTATTTACATCGCTTTTGTATTCGGGGTGCTTGCGCCCATATTTTTGTGCAAATTTAAAAAATACGCGAACATCTTGGCTGAAAATACTCATCGTGCTTTTACTTAGATCATAATTTCGTTTCACGATGATGTC
>JAUVKP010000140.1 GCA_030596185.1 Fidelibacterota bacterium
ATTGAGCACTACGCTTCATGGAAGTCTAAGCGGTACAGCTCCAAATCTAAATTATATGCCTTCTGATGATTATAATGGCTATGACAGTTTAACATTTATCGTCAGTGATGGTAGTTTACAAGATACCGGTAAATTTATCATAGAGATATTACCGGTCAATGATGCACCTGTAGCGGAGAATGAAAACGACGAGACTGATGAGCAGACGTCCTTAAGTATCAGTTTAAGTGCGAGTGATGTAGACAATGTGAGTTTGACATATACGATTTTAGAGGCTCCACAGCATGGAGCGCTCAGCGGAACGGCTCCAGAGATAAATTATCTTCCCGAAGATGATTACAATGGTTTTGACAGTTTAACATTTATCGTTAGTGACGGCAGTTTACAAGATACCGGTAAGTTTATTATAGAAGTAAAACCGGTTAATGATAGACCTGTACTTATATGTGCTTTACCCGATACAAATATCAATGAAGATATGCAAGATATTGCCATTTTAAGCAATATTGGTTCATATTTTACTGACCCTGATGTAAATGATAGTTTGCGTTTCACTGTAACAGCCCTTGATGAAGGATTGGATTCACTTGTTATACGAACAGATGAGCTTAATTTATTTGCATATACTACTGCCGATTTCTTTGGTGATATTCGTATTATCTTGACGGCTACAGATGATTCATCTGCCACATGCCCCGATACAATGTTATTAACTGTTAATTCTCTTAATGATGCACCGGTTTTTACAGAGTTGATAAATTTAATTAGATATTTTGAGGCGGAAACCCGGGATACCATTGCTTATGAAGATCTATTTTATGATATTGATACACCTAATTCCGGTATTTCTATTACTATTTCATCAACAGAGGTGCAATATGATATTGTGGCGGAGCAACAAATTATCATTTTGTATTTAAATGAAAATGAAACGATTAGTGAAACAATTCAAATCACTTTAAATGATGGTGACAATGAAGTTTCAGGAAATTTAACGGTAGAAATCACTGAGGTATCCGTTGAAATTATTCCGGATGTTTTTGCCCTGCATTCTTCATATCCAAACCCATTTAATCCCATTACGACAATTATGTATGATATTTCTGAAAATGCTGAAGTGATCTTAGTTATTTATAACGTTAATGGACAAAAAATAAAAACACTTGTTGATGCCGATCATGAACCCAAATCATATCGTGTTATATGGAATGGGAAAAATAATAAAGGACAATGCGTATCAACAGGGATGTATATATGCCGGATCATTGCAAAAAGCAATACGGCAATATTTATTAAAAGCCAAAAGCTATTATATGTAAAATAACCTGAGGAGATAAAAATGAGATCTCTATCAAGAATATTCATTATGCTCATCATAAGCCTATGCTTATTTGGGCAAACTCCACAAACCTTCAATTTGGACCCCTATAATCCTGAATATGATGAACATACTATTCTTATTAAATTTAAAGACGAAGCACAGATCAATATGACATTTGCCAAGACAAGTACAAGTACCGGTATTCCCACATTAGATCAATTAATGAGCAAATATGAGATCGAATCGGTAGACAAGGTATTCAAAAATGCCAAACCGGTGTTTGCCAAACGAACATTTACAGATCCCAATGGCGATATCCATGAAGTCCCGCGCCTGGATAAAGTGTTCCGCATTAAATTTGAGACGGATATTGATCCTCTCGAGGTCATAGAAGAACTTGCAAGCGATCCATCCGTGGAATATGCGGAACCGGACTATTATGTCTATGCGATGATAAGTCCCGATGATCCTTTTTACCAAGGTGGTGATCAGTGGTATATCGATGCCGTAAATGCCCCGGCGGCCTGGGATTCAACCACATCAGATACAAGTCAGATCATTGGAGTCATTGATACCGGTGTGGATTGGGACCATCCAGACTTAGATGACAATATCTGGACGAATTGGGATGAATATAACGGCATTGCCGGGGTGGATGATGACGGTAATGGCTACATAGATGATATTAGAGGCTGGGATTTTATAAATGATGATAATAATCCCAATGATGATAATAGTCACGGAACGCATGTGGCCGGTATCGCAGCTGCCGAGACCAATAACGGAATAGGGGTGGCAGGAATTGCTCCCAATGCCCGGATCATGCCGATCAAAGTACTACAAAGCTCGGGCATTGGTAATTCCAGTGATTTTGCCTCTGGAATTAATTATGCCGCACAGAATGGAGCGACAGTCATTAATATGAGCTTAGGAAGCTATGGTGAATCTTTAACAGTAAAAACTGCTCTTGAAAATGCCTATGCTTATGCTATATTGGTTGCTGCTGCCGGTAATAATGGATATAAAGTAGATCCGCCATTTCCGCCATTTCCACCATATGCACCATTGTATCCGGCATGTTATGGATTTGTATTGGGCGTGGAAGCAAGTACGAATGCTGATGTTCTGGCGATCTTTTCGAATTATGACCCCTCCGGACCTATACTGGAAGGTAATTCCTATGGTCATAATTATGAGATCAAAGCTCCGGGTGTTGGGATATACAGTACTTTCCCCAATGGTAATTACCGTGATCTGAGTGGTACCTCCATGGCATCACCGATCGTAGCCGGAGCAGTAGCTTTAATGAAAAGTTACAATCCAAGCCAATCAACAGAGAAAATATTTGCCCGCTTGATCCAAAGTGCGAATAGCGGCATATTGGATATCGCAAATGCCTTGGATTATGACTTGGTACCTGATCTGGCGTATTTGGGATATACCATCGTGGATACTCTTCCCGGATGTGATCGGGATGGTATCGCCGATGCCGGCGAAACGATTGAACTTTACCTGAATGTTAAGAATGCCGGTGGGCAAGCAGACAGCGTCTGGTCGAAACTGCGTTTTGGAGAATTTGAAGATGAAAGTGTTGCGACGATCACAGACAGCACCAGCCATATCGGGGATATTTCTGCCTATGCCCAACTGACGGGCGAGCCGGATCCTTTTATCATCAAGATTGATCCGAATATTGCAAATAACCGGGATATTTCTCTTGAATATGAAATAGGTTTGAAAGATTACCCTTTATTCAGTAATAATCTGGTGATCAATGTTCAAAATGGAATTGAATTATGCGGTGTATATGATGGTTTAACAAGGTTATTACCTAATAAATACTATATTGTCGTAAGTAATGTGGTATTTGATAGTTTAATCATTGAACCAGGTACAACGGTAAGATTAAATGATGGAGTTGGTCTTTATTTTGGCTATATGTACGCATGTGGAAAACCAGATTCACTGATTACATTTACAAGAAATCAGAGTGGATATTGGGGTAGTATTTCTGATAAAAACAGTTCTGATAGTGAATTGAAATATTGCGTAATAGAATATTCTAATACATCAGGGGCAGTTTTATCAAAACTCGAAAATTGTATTATTAGATATAATCAATGCCCCAGCTCAGTCGGTTTTATTAGTTGGCAATTCGCAACCACTATAAATTACTGTAATATTACTGATAATATTTTTCACCAAACACTTTTTGATATTTTGACTTTATCGGAATACAATATTGTAAATAATAATTATTGTCCTGTGTCACATTATACAGCTGCAATCATAGATGATAATTTCTTATTTAAAAATAGTATGTTTATTGAAAATTATAGTCATAGTTATTCAGCACATATATTTGAATGGGATATATACAAAGCACCTCCAAATTATTGGGGTACTGAAGACAATGATATGATAGAAAGTGTCATTGAAGATTTTTTTGAGACAGCAAGCTTATCAGTCATAACGGGTATCGATAGTGCATTAAGCGCTCCACCTCCTGAATGTCATGGATGTATCTGGAAAGTCGAGATCAACGATGTGCTGATAAACAAGTATGACAATCCTTATAATGATCCCGGCGGATTGGGCATAGTTGGAACCGAAATCCTAAAATTCGATGTTTATTTTAACCGTGCTATGGATACGACAGAAACACCCTTCCTTACCTTTGGCGTTCGTGAACCTTATACTCAACAAGTAGTAGTTGATAGTGCTTCCTGGAGCGCGGATTCTACAGTTTGGACAGCCTATTATAATATAGACTTGGAAACAGGTGATGGAATTCAACGAGTACGTGTTGCCAATGCGAAAGATACCGATCACTTTGATATTCCTATTGAGAATTCCCGTTTCGAGTTTGTAATTCAGGCGGCATCTGCGGCGGGCGTGAAATTCTTTGCCAATGCCGGTATCGGAAAAGTGGATTTGGAATGGTCGAAGAGCAGTAAA
>JAUVKP010000259.1 GCA_030596185.1 Fidelibacterota bacterium
TGGTGACGATCTGATCAAAACTGATGCGCTCATGCGAGCCTTGCGTATTTCTGAAAAATCCGCCGAGATCATTAAAACTTTGGATCCTGCTATTAAGCTTTCGCTTATCGCTTATGCCGATGGTGTTAATCAATATCTTGAAGATAATAAGAAGAAACTTCCTCCGGAGTTTGCCATTCTGGGTTATGAACCCGAACTTTGGGAGCCCCTGCATTCGATCAATATGATCGGTTATATGTCGTGGGACCTTACAAGCGGCTACCGCAGTAAAATATCTCTTCACCAATTAGTTCAAAAGATCGGTGAAAATCGTGTTCAGGATTTTTTGCCCGGCTCTGCCACTCATCATACTTTGGTCTTTCCGGGTTTGAAAGACACACTGGTTTCAACAGACCTTCATGCCGCTTTTGAGCAATTAAGTGATCTGGGAATATTAGGTGTTTTCCATGGAAGCAATAACTGGGCTATCAATAAAAATAAAGTTAATAATGGCACAGCCATTATGTGTAATGATATGCATTTGGGATTATGGTCACCCGGCATCTGGTATCAAATGCATTGTGTTGTTCCGGGAAAACTGGATGTTACCGGAGTTTCTATTCCCGGCCAGCCTTATGTTATTGCGGGCCATAACGAGCGTATTGCATGGGGTATGGCCAATGTCGGTTCGGATGACACCGATTTTTATATAGAAAAACTAAATGCAGATTCAACCCAATATTTCTTTAATGGCGAATGGGTAGATCTGCGCATCGACAAAGAAGCCATTAAAACCAAGTCCGGCGATACCGTTTATCGTACACTTCGCTATACACATCGCGGACCCATTATCTCAGCTTTCCGCGATATCGATGAAGCCGCCGTTTCCATGCGTTGGATCGGCAATGAGCCCAGTAACGAGCTCCTAGGTATATACAAATTGAATCGCGCCGACAACTGGGAGGAATTCCGCGAAGCTGCCAGCAATTTTAAAGCCGTCAGCCAGAATATTGTTTATGCAGATGTGGACGGTAATATCGGCTTGCAAAACTCAGCCGGTGTTCCGCTAAAGAAAGATCATTATTATTCCATCTATCCCGGTGATACCGATGAATACGATTGGACCGGATTGCTTGATTTTGATAAATTACCAAATTCCTATAATCCCGAAAGTGGTATGGTCTCCTCTGCGAATAATCGTGTGGTCGACGAACAGTATCCTTTCTTCATTTCACACTGGCCGGAAACACCTCATCGTATTGACCGTATTCGTCAATTGTTGAACATGCAGGACAATATGGGTGTAACCGATATGATGGCTATTCATTTGGATGATTATTCTCTGCTTTATGAAGACCTGAAACCTCTGATGACGGCTATCCTGAATAATACAGCTCTCAGCGAACAAGAGGTGGAAGCCTTTACCATATTGAAAACTTTTGACGGGGAATTAACAAAGGATGCTGCCGCCCCCTGCATTCTTGAGACTTTTTACATGAAATTCCTTGAGCAGAGCATGAGCGACGAGCTTGATAGTTTGCATTATGATATGGTCATGCGCAGCTCTTCTTTTGTCCGTAATTATTTTATGAATGTCTGGGGTAATTCTGCATCCCCTTGGATGGATGATGTGAATACTGCCAAGATCGAAGGATTTAATGATATGGTCGTGTTGAGCTTTAAAGCCAGCGTTGCGGAGCTGATCGACAGGCTTGGGAAAAAGCCTAAAAACTGGAAATGGGGCAACATGCACACGCTTACATTGGAACATCCCATGGGGGACGTGAAGATCCTGGATCGTCTGTTTAATTTAAATCGCGGTCCTTACCGCATGGGTGGTGATTGCTTTACCGTTGCACCTTTTGTTTTCCGTTATTATAATCCTTACAAGATTGAACATGGCCCGTCCCACCGTCATATTTTTACCACAGATGACTGGGACAGATCCAAGACCGTTATTCCTACAGGCACCTCGGGTATCCCCAAGAGTCCGTTTTATTGCGACCAAACTGAACTTTACGTGAACGGAAAATATCACGATGACTTCGTCAGCAAACAATTGATCCGGGCAAATTCGGTTTACAGAATGACAATAAAATAGTAACTGGTAACTGGTAACTGGTTGAAGAAAGTAAGTAGTAAGCAAAAATCAAAGGAACTGTCATCTTGAATGAAGTTCTGACGAAAGTCAGAACGTAGCTGAAAAATCTATTCATGTCACAGAACAAAATACACCCCTTATTCTGCCCGTCGACTGAAGAATTCAGCCCGCCAGCTGGCGAGGCCCCGAAGGGGTCCCGAAGGGAGATCTCTATGAGTGTTAGCGCCAGAGTAAAATTATAAATTATGGTTTTGAAACAGAACACAAAGCTTGTATATTTTTCAGCTTATTGAAACGACCACTGTTTATTATTTGCGCACGTAGCTCAGCTGGATAGAGCGTCGGATTCCGGTTCCGAAGGCCGAGGGTTCGAATCCTTCCGTGCGTACGAAGAAAAGAGACAAGATCCAATAACCAAGAAACACAAGAGATTACTTGTATCTTGGGTTTTGACTCTTGTGTCTTTGACTTTAAAATGCGCCATTAGCTCAATTGGTAGAGCACCGGACTCTTAATCCGTTTGTTCTAGGTTCAAGTCCTAGATGGCGTAAGATACTCCCCTATCTTGGGGAGTTTTTTTGTTGTATAAAAAAGCCACCTGGGAGGTGGCAATTATTATTATCGAAAAGTATTCT
>JAUVKP010000161.1 GCA_030596185.1 Fidelibacterota bacterium
CCTATTCTATTAAAACTTGGTTTAAAGAGGAAATATGTTGAATAATATGTACAGCAATGCTAAATTCTTTGCAATTGTGGGTATATAATGAAAACATATATTTTAGCTACGCATAACAGGGATAAGATCAAAGAGTTTAAAAGCAAACTTGGTTCTACCATTTGTTTAAAAACTTTAGATGACTTTCCCGATATGCCGGATGTGCTTGAAGACGGTACAAGCTTAGAAGAAAATGCTTTCAAGAAAGCTCGTGAGATCAATATTTATACCGGTTTGCCGACCATTGCAGATGATACTGGCTTGGAAGTCGATGCTCTTGATGGCGCGCCCGGTGTATACTCAAGTAGATTTGCCGGAGAAAATGTATCCTATCAAGATAATGTGATCAAGTTGTTAAGTGAATTAAAAGACGTTAAATCGGAACATCGTAGCGCTCGCTTCCGTACAATCATCGCTTTTGTTGACAGCCAGGAAGCATGGAGTGTTCACGGTTCTGTTGAGGGACTCATCCTGGATCATCAAAAAGGTGAGGATGGCTTCGGATATGATCCGGTTTTCTATTATGAACCTTTACAAAAAACTTTTTCCGAACTGGACCTGGAGACAAAGAATACGATCAGTCATCGAGGAAAGGCTATAGATGCCTTTATTCATAAACTGAAAGAATCTAATCAAAATTAATGGAGGGTTTGCCCAGACCACTTTGCTAAAGAACTGATGTTTGAACGAAATAGAGGCAGATATTAAAAAAGCGTTTCAGAAGCCGCGCATAACTATTGGTCTGGTCATGATCATGATGTTTTCCCTTATATTTGGGGAAAGCTTTGATGATACACCAAAATTTACTTACCGATTTCAGATTCCCGGTTTTACATCAACCTTTTCACAGTCACCTAAGGGGTTTACTCGCGGATATGAACAAAAAAATAGTCCTGTCAGTATAAATTTCCCTAAATGGTTCTCCGAAATTAAAATGCATGAAAGTGCCAACGATTCCGGAAATATATTAATGGTTTCGGAAAAGATTGGCGAACACGATCTTTATTCTCCACGCTATATTCCCTTTTCGGAATACTTCATTTTTAAGAAGAGTTATGATCTTGATAATATGTGGTTTCAACGCGTAGCCATGACGGATAGCATGTATTTTGTTGACGCTATGGAACAACAAAGTAGCAGCAGGTCTTTAGAAATTATCGGCGCGGATATCGCAGGACAACGGGTGGCATTGCGCATACGGGGACTTATTTCAATTACCGGTAAATATAATCAGCAAAACAATTCCATTATGGCTACCGGTAGTATGGAAAACGAACAAAAAAACTTCCTAATGGATCAAACCCAGCAGTTTACTATTGAGGGTACTATCGGGGATCGTATTACAATCGCTATTGACGAAGATAGCGAACGTGATTTTGATTTTGAAAATGCTATTAAAATTAACTATAAAGGTAAAAGTGACGAGATCGTTCAAAGTGCGAACTTTGGGAATATTGGTCTATCTCTTACCGGTACACAGTTTGTTACAGGTTCGTCTTCTTCAAGCGGCTTGTTTGGTGGTAAAGCAAAGATGAAATTAGGTCCGATCGATGTTACAGCGATTGCATCCTATGAAAAAAAAGATAGTAAGAAAAAATCCTGGGGTGGAAGTTCTGATGATGGCGGTTCTAAGGTCCAGATCTTTGATTACGAATATAAGAGGAACACCTACTATTACGTAAATACAACTTACCGCGAGTCAATGTACCCACTTAATTTTCAAACCGGAACATTTACTGCTAATCAAGATGTTATTACAAATTATGACCTTTATGTAAGCTGTAACGAAAGAGAAGATACAAAGGTCAAAGCGATAGCCTTTGTAGATATAGCTTCAAATGGGACAGCATCTGTTATTAATTCTCATCCTGAAGAAGATGTTGCGGATTCGATCTATTTTCGAAAGCTTGAAGTTACTAACACCGAGAATCAGTATGGAGAATACACCATAGATAACGAACTCGGGTATATTCGTTTAAGTATTGGTTTAGGCGATGATAATATTCTTGCAATTGCCTATAAGACAAGCGAGGGCAAAGAATATGGAGATTTTGATAATGGAAAATTTTTAAAGATCATTAAAGCCGAAAATCCTAAACCCAGTTATACTACTTGGGATCTTGAAATGAAAAATATTTACAATCTTAAAGCCAGAAATATTGATGAAGAAGGTTTTGATCTTAAAATATATTTCAATGATTCGAATCAACCAAAAGAGTATAACGAAAGTACTCCGTATCTGCAATATTTTGGACTTGATAATTATGATCAGAGTGGATCGATGGGTTCAGATGGAAAAATTGACATCAAACCTCATGGGCTGATCGTAGATCTAACTTTAGGTGAATTATGGATACCCAGTGTTTTACCTTTTCAGTCTCCACCGGAAGATAATTTAACCACCGGAATTTATAATGATAATTTGTTAGCGTCTAACGACCTGGCTCTTCCTTCAGCCGAAAAGATATATACAAGCTCGTACAGCGATCCCGAAAGAAAAGAAAAAAAATATTATATTGAAGCACAGTATTCCAATAGAAGCTCGACGATCGATCTTGGAGAAATGTTCATTATTGAAAATAGTGAAGAAATATTGATCAATGGTAAAAAAATGACCAAAGGGGTCGATTATGACATTGATTATTTCTCCGGATTGATCACACTTAAGAGTGCAGAAGCATTGGATGCCAATGCCAATATTGATATTAATTATGAGACCGAGCAATTATTTGGAGGGATTGGCGAACAGAAGCTTATGGCCGGTATGCGTGCAGAATATAGAATTAACGAGAATGCCTTCCTGGGTGCAACGGCAATGTATTACAGCCGCAGCGTTCTCGATGATAAGAATGTTAATATTGGCGATGAACCTTTTCAAAACTTTATTTGGGATGTGAACGGTGAATTTGCCTACGATCTTAACTGGCTGGATAGAGCATTAAATGCATTACCCATGGTTTATGTTAAGAGACCCAGTACCATAAAAGTAAGTGGTGAGATCGCACAGATCCTTCCGAATCCAAATACCATCGAAAATGAAGAGAGCGGTGATTATAATGGTGTGGCAAAATTAGATGATTTTGAGTCAGCCAGTCAAGAAACACCCATGAATGTCAATTTTCAGAAATGGACTCATGCCAGCAAGCCGGAGAATACATTTTTCAGTTCCAGTTTTAGGGAAAGAGGGTTTTTGTTCTGGTATAACCCTTTTTATGTTGGAAGTAACGGAACTAAGGTTTTTGGTGTTTATACTCAATATATTTGGCCGCAGAAAGAGACGACAGAGACAGACCAATATACTAATGTGCTATCGGTTGTACTCGACCCGGAAGTAAATGGTATTACCGGTTTGGAAACACAAAATGATGTACGCCAAATTTGGGGCGGTATTATGCAGCCCATTTACATGTATGACCAAAGCAATAGCAAGTATATTGAACTTTGGGTAAAAGGTGAAAAAGCGCAGTTGCAGATCGATATTGGTGAGATTTCTGAAGATTGGTATAATGCGGATTATGACCTTTCTTTTCCTGATACGGAATTGGGCGACGGCAATAAAAACTATGAAGATAGAAATGATAATGGTAACCTGGAAATATCCGAAGATTACAATGAAGATACCGGAATAAACGGTTTGACTGATGAAGAAGAAATTGCACGAGGATGGGATCCCCTTATTGATAACTTTGATAAAGAAGGCTACAAAGAAGGGCAAGTTCGTTATTGTAACGGCTCTGAAAATAACGCCGGAACAGATGGTATTCAACCATATCCCGAAACAGAAGATGTAGACCGTGATGGTAAATTAGAT
>JAUVKP010000250.1 GCA_030596185.1 Fidelibacterota bacterium
ACCTCCGACACCTGCGATTACGCCGTCAAGCAAAATGAACTTTGCCATTGATGCGGGAATAATTCCGTCCAGAAAATTTGTGAATAGCTGAAAAAGTTGATCGATCCACTGCATGGGGTATTCGCCAAGCCTAAAGGTCAACTGAAAAATCGCGTACATGATCAAAATGAATATCGGTAATCCTAAAAAGCGATGAAGAAGAACATTGTCAATCTTTTCCGTCAAAGATTCGGCTTCTTCTTCGGTGTTTTTTACTGTTTCTTTGATAGCCCCATTAATGAATGCGGCTCGTTCTTCTGCAAGATAGACATCCGGTTCCATATGCTGATGATATTTACGGATATCTGAGCGGATATTTTCCAGAGTGACTTTAATTGTTTCCCAACAGGGCGTCGGTTTAAGTAGAGTGATCACATCAGCATCTTTTTCAATGAGCTTGATCGCCAGCCAGCGAGTGGGGAGATGTTGACCAACTTCTCTTGATGCAATAATATTGCTCAGTTCAAGAATATAACTCTCGATCTTATCGGTATATGTATGCTTGTATTTTTTGGTCTCGATCGCCTTGGATTTAATATCTACGATATGATCCAGAAGATTTGGAATACCTTCACGTGTCACTGCAGACGCAGGAATAACATGAGCACCAAATAGAAGTTCAAATTGTTCAAAATCAATGGATGTATTTTGTTTCTCTACCTCATCGATCATATTCATGACGACTAAGAGCTCAACTTCAAGGTCCATAAGTTGAGTGGTAAGTACCAGGTTGCGCTCCAGATTAGTAGCATCAAGAATATTGATGATCATATCCGGTTTCTTTTGGAGGATATAATCGCGGGCGACTTTTTCTTCAGGACTATAAGGAGAAAGGCTGTATGTGCCCGGTAGATCAACAAGGCGAATGGTATAGCCTTTATGTTTAAAGGTACCTTCTACTTTTTCAACAGTAACGCCGCTGAAATTACCAATCTTTTGATTGGCACCTGCAAGGCAGTTGAAAATGGATGTTTTGCCGGAATTAGGATTACCGGCAAGGGCAACATGAATGGTTTTATCGTTTACCATGAAAATGCCTCATACGCCCAAGACCGCGTCCTCGTCCTAATTTTTGACCATAATGGGGGATGGGGCCAATATCCGTAACTATGACATTTTGGGCTTCTTCTTTACGCAGGCTCATAAGAAAACGATGAATACGGATCTCAATGGGATCTCCAAAAGGAGCAAAACGAACAACAGCTAAACAAATGCCGGGTACCAATCCCATGTCCAGCATGCGTTGCCGTACCGCTCCCTTTGCATCTACACTTAATACCCGGTAGCGTCTGTCAACGACAGCTTTGCTTAAGGGAATTGAGGTAATTTGTTCATTGTTGCTCATCATGCAAAAAAAATAGCGATTATTGTCACATTATCCAAGCAGATAATTGAGATTTAATCTCAATTATGCACAAAGGAGGAGTTTAAGATCTAAAAGACATTATCAACCATATAGGGGTTCAACCCCGCATATTTGGAATCAACTACCCCCGGATTGAAATCAGGAGTAAATTATGTTCCTTAACCAACTATTATCTTTTCAACTATCAACTATCAATCACTTTTCTATTTTATTTTTACACATTTAACACTATGTTAGGGTGCTTTTTGAAAAACAGGGAGGAGAATACGTTGAAAGGTTAAATGACTATGAGTGAACAAACTCCACTTCTACAACTTGAGAATATCAAAGTAAAAAAACCTCATCAACCGATCGAGATCTATACATCAACCCTATTTTCGGGATTAATATATCAGATCCAAGGGCCGAATGGCTCTGGAAAGACCAGTTTGCTGGAAGTTTTTGCCCATGAACAGAAGATCAACGAAGGAACCATTTATTTTGAAGGTAAATCCGGGGCAAAAAAACAATATTCTACCAAGATCGTTAAAGGTTTAATTACATATATCAGCCAGGAAGGGTTGAAATACAAGAAAACACCCCTGGCAACATTATTAGATGCCGTAAAGGCAAAAAGACTATCATCACCGCTTGCTTATCGCACGGTTATGGAGTTGTTGGACGATTTCGCATTACAGGATATCGCGAATCGGAAAATGACCGAACTTTCATCCGGGACTCGTAAAAAGATCGCTTTATTATCTGTCTTTTTACAGGATTCAAAACTTATCATCATCGATGATCCTTGTTTTGATTCATTGGATGATTATTTTGTAAAAAAATATGTCACTTTATTGAAGAAAAATGTCAAACAGGATAAGCGGACACTAGTTCTCGCATCTGCGCAATCTTTAGTCCGTCACCGTTTGGTTGATATTACCCTTGTTATGCATAAAGGACATATAATTCGAGTAGAGAAAACGTATCAGCGTAAACCTACTACTCGCAGAAAGCCAATAAAAAAATCATAAAATATTATTCTCCTCCTCATTTTATTAAAGATCCAGGGTCAAAGAATCAAGACCCAAGAATCAAATAAAAAACTTCAAATTAATATATGATCAATAGCTAAATAGTTTACCCGTTGTGTGAAATAGATTAGGAAATAGAAATCGTATGCTAATAATAGTTATTTTATGTCATTTGGAACAGTCTTCGCTCCGAATGATCGGAGCTGCGCCCGTCAGGCCGAGCGGAGAAATCTCAAATTATTTAGCGGAAATTAAAGAGATGAGTAATTTTTAAATTAATTTGATTATTTTGAGATCTCTCCATGCGTCCGTTTCCCGATAATTCGTGAAACAGACTTAGTCGAGATGACATTATGGGG
>JAUVKP010000254.1 GCA_030596185.1 Fidelibacterota bacterium
ACAGAATCATTTTGGGAAGGTGTAGATATTCCCGGTGAACCTTTGGAAATATTGGTGATGTCAAAATTGCCTTTTGCCGTTCCGACCGAGCCGGTGGTACAGGCCATTACAGAAGATATTGCCAATAATGGTGGTAATGCATTTATGGAATACAGTATTCCTGAAGCTATCCTGAAATTCAAGCAGGGATTCGGACGACTGATCCGTTCGAAAGAAGACCGCGGGATAGCATTGATCATGGACAATCGTTTGAGTTACAAACGCTACGGTCAATATTTTCAACAATCTATTCCGGCAACAATGCGATTCGTTAAGAACAGTGAAGAATTGCAACAAAATATTTCCAAATGGGTAAAAACGCATAAATCGGGACAAAAACATAAAAGGTAAAATCAGGAAAATATTCATGATAATGTAGGGGCGACTCTCGAGTCGCCCGAAAGACAAGGGAGGCTCGAGAGCCTCCCGTACATCGGTCAAGAACAAAATAATATGCACGAACATCAACAAAAAGAACTCCTCGCCGCTGTTAGAGCCTACCTCGAACACAAACTTCGTGGTGTAGATCACCCAGCATTATCAAATAATCCATTTTATGATAAAGAATTGGGGTTATTTGTCACTCTGCATTTACATGGTGATCTTAGAGGCTGTATCGGTTATATACAGGGATTTAAATCACTTCGGAGTGCTCTTTTCGAAATGGCCGAAGCTGCTGCTTTTCAAGATACCCGTTTTATGCCACTAGTTGAATCTGAATTGGATGACATTGAGATCGAGATATCGATTTTGTCCGAACTATCGAAAGTGGAAAATTATCATGACATCGTTATCGGTGTCGATGGAGTGTTATTAAAGCAGGGTCGAAATCAAGCGGTTTTCCTTCCACAGGTCGCTCCCGAACAAGGTTGGGACCTGGAAACAACGCTAAAGCATCTTTGCCGGAAAGCGGGACTATTGCCGAATGCTTACAAAGATCCCAAAACAATATTTGAGGTGTTTCAAGCGGATGTGTTTTCAGAAGAAGAGACCTCACACGAAGACGCAAAGTAGCATAAAGTCACTAAGAATTTAAAATAACAAACAAAACTGTCATCTTGAGCAGAGTTCCGATGATAATCGGAACGCAGTCGAAAGATCTATTCATGAGATGATGTTTATGAAATGCTTCAAACAAGAGATTACACAGAAAAAACCGACCAAAAGCAAAACAGAGATCTCGCGATCTCTGTTTCTTTTGTAGCCCCGATATTCATCGGGATAAACTCCGACAGGACTTTCCCAAAGGGACCCCCTCGGGGGAACCTGTGTCTGCCGGCCTTTTGGCTATGTATTTTCTCGGTATTGTAAGGGACGGTCGCGCCCGTCCCCTACACTTTCAAGAAAACTTTGAATGTATCAATAATAAGAATGCTTACTTATTTTATCCCAAAAGCAAAACAGAGTCACTTGGACTCTGTTTCTTTTGTAGCGGAGACAGGACTTGAACCTGTGACCTTTGGGTTATGAGCCCAACGAGCTACCAACTGCTCCACTCCGCGATGTCATACCTTTGTTTCAAGGCAGCGCAATATATAACATTAGTTATCGTTTGTCAAGGGATTTTATAATACGATAATTCATATACTTTATGGATTTTCTTCAACCAATTACTTAAATTATCACTAATTATGAAGAACTCTAAAAAATTTACAAACGCCATCGTCCGTGTACCGGCGAGCAACATGATCGAGGGTATTACGACCTCCCTTGAAGGTCAACCGGATCATGATCTTGCTCTTTTACAGCATCAGAGCTATGTTGAGGCGCTGAAACGCTGCGGGCTGGATGTTGCTATACTTGATCCTCTGGAGGATTATCCGGACTCTGTATTTGTTGAAGATGTAGCGATATGTACGTCTAAATGCGCGGTGATAACCAATCCAGGTGCCGATAGCAGGAACGCGGAGACAGCTTTCATAGAACCCGCCTTGAGCGCAGCATTTTCGAATATTGAACATATTAAAGAGCCGGGGACACTGGATGGCGGGGACATTATGATGGTGGGAGATCATTTCTTTATCGGTCTATCGGCAAGGACCAACAGAGCCGGAGCTGAGGAACTGATCAGAATTCTATCAACATACGGTTATAGCGTTTCGATAATTGAAATAGAGGGACTTCTACATTTAAAGACAGGTATAGCTTACCTTGAAGACAACATCATGTTGATGCATGAAAACCTTGCCGACCATCCTGAATTTGCATCCTATACAAAGATCATTGTCCCACCCGAAGAAGAATATGCAGCAAACGCCATCCGTGTAAACGACTTTGTCCTGTTTCCTTCCGGTTATCCAGTTACAGCGGAAAAATTAAGACGCACAGGTCTGAAATTGATAGAACTTCCCATGTCTGAATTTCGGAAATTGGATGGGGGACTGAGCTGTTTATCGTTGAGGTGGTAAAATAGCAATTCAATAGAATTGCGAAAATATTTGAGATAATAAAAAATAGAGTCCGAAAGGACTCTGTTTTGTGTTTTTGGTGGATAAGGGATGAAAAATAACTGGTTGCTACCTTAAACCATCTAACTCTCTTTGATGGAATTTATTATAAAAATCTTTTTCAAGAATTTCTTGTGTGTACCAATCATAATTTTGTATTGCAATAATTAGTTTGTCATTATCAGGCACAATACCACCAGATAAACCAATAGGATACTTATTATCCGTAGAGTCAGAATTATGAATTTCTTTTAATTTATTTTGAGTTTCC
>JAUVKP010000064.1 GCA_030596185.1 Fidelibacterota bacterium
AAAACGAATACTTTCTTCAAAATAAATACTGAATTTTGGACGAGCTTTATTTCTCCCTGTAATATTTTGCTGAAAGACCAAACTGACAGCATAGCGAGTTGCTGTCGTATCATTTGCATTAAATCCACTTATGCTGGTGTCAGGAGTGCCTATATAATCAAATGATGCGTAATCATATGAAATACCAAAAGAATTGGGACTTTTTGATTGTTTCCCCGTCCAACCATAGGGATGTAACATTATGCCTGCTTCCCATGTGTACATATTATCAAATAATATTGAAGATCCAGCTCCACCAAGATTACCATTCCACCCAAGTTGTCCCGTGACTCCAAGAGGTTCAACCAACCCATAAGAACCATATAATTTATATTTCCAAGAATAGGTCTTTTTGTCTTTCTTGCTTGGCTTGACACGTTCTACGGGTTTTGTTCCAGATTCCTTTACTGGTTGTACAATTGACTCTTCGTTTTTGGTTTGTTGTTGTAAATAAAGGTTTACGTACTCGGCTACTTCCTCAACCGTTTTAAATTTTGCTTCTTCAGAAGCCGGAATATCAATATTATAACGCGATTCCAACTGTTTAATCACATCGCTGAGGTCAACAGTTGGCATCACTTTTTCATATTTTGGTATATCCAATTCCGATGAATTAATAAACGTACCATAAAATTCTTTAAAAAATTCTGCTCTTGACTTGGTATTTTGCGCAAATGCTGAAACACAAAGCAAAAGAGACATTATTGCAGTTAATATTTTTAAACGCATTATCTACTCCTACCATTTTTATATCATTGACAATTCAGACAATAATAATGTAAGCTAACAAACTCAAACTATGATGTCAATGCATTTATACAAGCTTACAATGTCTTCATAAATTCGACCGCACTTAGCTTTTCACAAGCATATACCATTTCTTTCAATGCAGGAACATCAAATCTGTCTCCACATAAAGCTTCAACTTTTGCATCCAGATCAGCTTCTGTCATTGGCTCACGAGGATCACCCTTTGGATATTCCAAGTACAGTGTATGTTCTGTTCCATCGTTTAATTTTATCGTAACTCGAGAAGGTTGTTTTGCGGGGAACATCTTTTCAAATTCTTCAGATGCTTCACCCTTAATCTTATCAATGACCTCCCAAATACGTGGATCTTGAATACTTTCATCGTCAAAACTTTTGGTTGTAACTTTTCTATCTACTAAGGCACAAGCTATGCAATATGGCAAACTATGGTCAGCTGTTTCACGTGATTTTGGACGATATTTATGGGAATCAAACAGAATATCGCAAGCTCGGGCTATCGTCTTAATGGTAACGGTGTCAATATCTTTATAATTAATATCGTTTTCACTCATGATCTTTATAGTAGCAGATATGTGAGTATGTGTCAAAGCTTCAGTTGGAAATGCTTTCATGGAACATTCCAATATCTTAAAAGATTTTCCAAGTCCACCAATTAAAGCATCAACATCCCAATCGGGACCAAAAACATCCATAAAACCTTCTTTTCCCTCAAAAATAGCTTCTGTTCCGGTAAAACCTTTTTCAGCCATTAAGGCGGCTAAAACTCCGGATTGAGTTGACATGGGATCGACCGTATTTTTCATCATGGTCAGTTTCCCTGCTGTAGGGCATCCAATAGTATGATTATGACAGGCGCTGATCCCGATGGCATTGACCATTTGATCTACATTCAATCCAAGTACTTTTCCCGCAACGATGGGAGATACAAATTGCGTCAAAGTCGCATGATGCCATTTACGTTCGCGCACACCCGGCTTAGCAAATTCACAGATGCGTTGTTCAAATTCATAAGCAAGAACGATGGCAACGATCACATCTTTCATTGATGCCCCCACCCTCTCTGCCATAGCAAGTGCAGCGGGAATAATATCGGAAGGATGAGATGGATCCTCTTTCCAGTAGATATCATTGTAATCCAGAGCCCGGATCATCAGAGCATTAAGAAAACTGGCTTGAACAGCCGGCATCTTGAGTTTATAACCAAATATTGTGGCTTCTTCTTTTCCGCCCATATCTGCATAGATATCTTTAATGATATTTACGTCACGTGTATGCATAGATCCCAGAGCACATCCAACGGAATCATAAAGATAACGTTTTACTTCTTGAATAACATTTTCAGGCAAATCTTCATAGCGTAAATTTACTGCAAATTCAGCAATCTGGCGACTAATGGCTTGTTCCACTGTAGGGCTCCTTTTTACTTAGTATTCCAACAGTGAAATTTAAACGATATTTTTCTTAATTTCCAATATATTTTCAGAAGGTTTTACATTTTTTGGACAAGCATCATTACAATTGTACATACTATGGCAACGGAAAACTCCATTTTCACCCGTAACAAGCTCCATGCGTTGATCATGAATGGCATCTCTTTCGTCTCTGAGGAAGCGATTTAACGTCACATAGGCTGCCGGACCATGAAAATCGGGATTCATACCCGTCATCATGCAGGCGGAGAAACACGCACCACATAAAATGCAGTCTATCATTGAATCCATTTCTTTTCTATTGGTATAACTTTGACGCGCTTCACCTGAATGCCGAACAAGATAGGGTTTTATTGATTCATATTTTTCCCAAAAACGTTCCATATCAACCATAAGATCCTTAATGATGGGCAATTGAGCTAATGGACGAATAGTTGTTTTACCTGCTCGTAAAGGTGTTTCACACGCCAATCCATATTTTCCATTAATATGCATCGCACAGGATCCGCATCGTCCCTGAGTGCATGAAGCTCTAAAGGCTAGAGTTCCATCGATATGATCACGTATGAACAGCAAGGCATCAAGCACAGTCTTTGCCTTACTTCCAGGCACCTTATAATTTATAAAACGATGCTTTGTATCCACAAATGGATCAAAACGGAAAACCGATAATTTATATGTTTTCTCTTTCATTTTTTCAGTAATCTTAAATCTGAGAACAGTGCAATTAATGGTTTGTTTCTTATATGAATCGCTATATGTCTAATCTTTATTTTACCCTTTTTAACTTTAACTAAAGAATATCTTGGACGACCTTTGGTAATTGGAAAATCATTTCTAAAATGTACACCAATACTTTCTTTTCTTTTCAAAGCGCATTGAATGATAATATCTGCTATATCCAAGCTCCCTTTTAATTCGATCGCCTCAATAAGTCCATAATTAGCTCTAGCATCTTTACCCTGAACAAGCATATTGGTCATATAAGTGGTCTTTAGCTCTTTTATGATCTGTCCGGCTTCTACCAAACCCATTCCATCTCTATATATGCCGGCAAATTCATCCATCGCATTATTCATTTTGGCGCGAATCTCTGCCGGTTTTACCTCGCCGTTAGTCTTTAAAAGTATCTGTAATTTATTCTTTTCTTCAGCATAAGCATTCTCAAAGAAAAGTTTATTGGGTAAACGGTGATGCTTTTGCCGAATATAAGATCCTGCACTTTGCGCTGAGATCTCACCGAACACCAATGTTTCCATTAGTGAATTCCCACCCATTCTATTTGTACCATGTACACCGGCACATGCGCATTCCCCTGCAGCAAAAAATCCTTCAATTTCCGTTTGAGTTTTTTCATTTGTACTGATTCCGCCAATAATGTAGTGTTGTCCCGGAGTTACCGGAATCTTTTGTCTGATAGGATCAAGATTTGCATAGGTTTTACAGAGTTCTCTGACACCGGGAAGTTGTTTTTTAATTTTCCTGCTACCAAGACCTCTGAGATCAAGATAAACACAGCTGGCATCAACACCCCTGCCGGCAAGTATCTCTCGCTGAATATTTCGACTCACAATATCTCTAGCGGATAACTCTTTTTTATCTTTTGAATCACTATAAGATTCAAGAAAACGCTCACCTTTTCTATTAAGAAGAATTGCACCTTCTCCTCTGGCTGCTTCAGTAATTAATACATGTGATCTTGAAAGTTGAGTTGGATGAAACTGAATAAATTCCATATCGCGTAATGGTGCACCAGCATACAGGGGAACCGCAAGGCCCCAACCACTATTGGTAAGAGGATTGGAGGTATTTCCAAAAACCTTACCACTGCCACCACTTGCCCAAATCACTGCTTTCGCAGTAAATACTTCCATTTTTCCCGTAGCGATCTCAAGCGCAATGACTCCTGAAACAACATTATTGTAAACAAGTAACTTATGGACGAACCATTCGTCATAAAAGCGTAACAGATCAGGTTTATTTTGACGTAAACGAATACACTGTCCGTAAAGCGTATTCATGATAGCATGTCCGGTTTTGTCTGACGAATATACGGTACGTGGAAAAGAAGCCGCCCCCATGGTTCTTACAGCTATACTATTATCTTTTTCCCGAGAAAAAAGACATCCCCATCTTTCCAATTCTTTGATCTTTCCCGGAGCTCTACTTACCAGTGTTTGTAATGCATCCGGATCTGAAGCATTATAGCCGCATTTCATTGAATCTTGAAAATGTTTTTCAATCGAATCTATATTTTTTTTCTTTATATCTTTTTGGGGTATAACGGCATTTAAACCACCTGAGGCAGCAACACTATGTGAGCGGAGAGGATGAACTTTTGAGATAACTGCCACATGCAGATTTTGCTTGACGGCCTCTATCGCAGCACGAAGCCCCGCCATACCACCACCAACAATTATCAGATCATATTTTTTCATGGATGCACCAGACCGGGGTAAGCATAAATAAAATAGAAAATTATACCCAAAATAAAGATTATGATCATAATAAGGGTTAAAAGTTTATGTATACGACCAGCACGGAAAAGATCAATGATCAATATTTTAATTCCATTCAGGATATGCCAATAAAGTGCAATAGATACAATATGTCCAAAAACACGAAAAGCCGGGAATTGCAATAGTATTATGAACTCTTCAAAAGTAGTTCTACCTAACATAACAACAGAAAGCCCCACTAAGATAAATAACCCGGCGATTAATAGGATTATACCTGTTATCCTATGCGACATAAATGAGAACATGCCTAAACGCAAATTCATCCGGTAATGAGAAATTGTACTTACTTTTCTCATAATGCACCCAATAAAATTAAATTCCAAAGAGTAATAGAAATAAGCAGAATAGCCGAGACAAACAAAATGATCTTCCACACTTTTTTATAAGTTTTTGATGGGTTCTCATCAGTTAATACCGTCCATAATCCCGAAAAACCGTGATATATTGCCAAGGCTATGAAAATAGTATAAAAAACGATCCACTCAGGGTGTGAGAATATCACCTGCAGACCATCCAGGCTGATCGGTCTTTCCAACTTAAAAAAGAAAACCCATACATGGATACCAAAACAAATTAATAGCTGTAAGCCGGAAATTCGTTGAAATACCCAGTGAATTCTTTCTCTGTTGTGTTTCATTTTTGACATAATTTTAAAATATATTGATTATAACGGCTATTATCAAATAATAATTTTGTACTTCCTGAGCAGGTTATTCCGATAAAACTTTCTCGAGTCGGTTTATGAAAACTTTAGGCTTTTCAAATCCGTTCAAGCGTAGATCTTTCCTTTCAACTCCCATTTTGTCATAGAATATAATGGTCGGTACACCTGGAATATTAAATTCTTTTTTTATGGCATTCGTGCTATCATTTACAATTGTTAGATTAACTTTGAGCCTTGTGAAATCTTTTAGCAGGTCCAGTACATCCGGATCGGCAAACGTGATATGTTCTAATTCTTTACAAGGATTACACCAATTTGCGTAGAAATCGATGATCACAGGTTTTTTTTCACTAATAGAAGTTTGAAGTACAGGGGCTGAATATGCTTCCCATGAGATCTCATTTACAGTTTGTGTAGCAGGTTTAAGCATAAGTATCCCTGCAGCCAAGATAGCCATGGCAAGAATAACTTTAAATCTTGAGAACCAGAATACCGATAATCCCGCTTTGTCAATAGCACCATAATAGACAGCCGCAACAATCATATAAACCGGCAATAAAAGATCCGCAACTTTATTGGGAAGCAAGGGTGATATAAAATAAATGGACATACCTATAAGAGCTAAGCCAAAAAATATTCTTATACCATTCAACCACTCACCTGAACGAGGCAAAGCAGAGATCTTGCCAGAGAATATTCCCAGGAAGAGATAAGGTACGCCTAGGCCCAAAGCCAAAACGAAGAAGGTAATGAATCCAATAAAAATCGACCCGCTTTGTGCCACAAAACCTAAAAGACTAACGACAAATGGACCGACACAAGGTGCGGCCACTATGCCCATAGTAAGCCCCATGATCAAAGCACCAAAAGCACCGTTGCGACTTCCGCCACCAACCTGTGTTAAGGCATTGGGTAATTTAAATTCATAAAGACCGAACATGCTCAGCGATAATGCCAGCATCAAGGCGGCAAAAAAGATCAAGGTTGCCGGATGAGCCAGTAGAGAACCCATCATAGAACCGCCAAATGCGGCTAGTGTACCAATAATTGAGTAAGTTATAGCCAAACCCAGAACATACATAACCGCCAATAAAACGGGTGATTTAGATTCTTTTTGAGCTAAAAAATAGCCCATAGTAATTGGAATAAGAGGATAAACG
>JAUVKP010000034.1 GCA_030596185.1 Fidelibacterota bacterium
AGTTTCGTGGTAATCCTGTGGTTTCAGTGTCAAAAAATAGATACATAAGCTTTTTATTAATTGTTTTATAGTCCAAATTTGTTTGCACTACTTGGATTCTTTGTAATTTTGCTTCACCTGATTTATACTTGTTTATTTAAAACATAGAAAACTAATGAAACATGATTACGATTACAAGGTGTTTTTGGTGAAGAGAATGTTTGGGTAGGGAAGGGGTTAATTCGAATTATGGATTATGAATTATGAATTATGATCGCAGGTCGATGGTTTCTGATTTCGGGTGGGATTCTGCGGTAGGAGATGCAGGGAGTTATTGTGGGTGACGCATTGTTTCCCAGACGCGATGTCCCGATTACCAAGACCAAAACAAGCATTATTTTACTAAAGTTGGATTTACAGAGCAATAATTAGGTATGTAGGGTTTACCTGAGTTTATCATAGCACAAATTATTTTCAGAAGTTTGTTTGCGACATTATTCATGATAATGAAATAGCATTTTCCTTCGCTTTCTTTACGGGCATAATATGTTTTAAAATTCACATTATATTGACATGCATCTTTTGCTGCTAAAAACAAAAGTTTTCTCATAATAGCGGATCCATATTTGGGTGATTTAGCTTTCTTTTTTATTGAAGTGCCACTACGATGTTCATAAGGGCTTATTCTTAAATATGCAGCAAGTCTTTTGTGCTCTAATTCCACACTAAAAGCATTGCTAATAACAAACATATTGTAAGGTAATAATTTATCTACACCCTTCATTGTTTTCATGATTTTCAACATAGTTACCCAATGTTCATTTTGTTCTATTATTGATTTTATTTCGTTTTCCAGCTTTATAATTGTCTGTTCCAGGTCTTGGATACTCTTTTCATATTCCTCTCGTATCAGGTCGATTTTTACGACTTTTCTTTTATAAGCCGATAAAGCATTCTTTTGAGCTGTCCGGTGCTTTACAAATAATTCTCTGCTAGTCAAAAGGCTTTTAACCGCTTCAACAGAGCTTTTACGGGGTTCCCATGCAGTGAGACGATCTGCATACCTTATGGCATATTCAGCGATCGCAATGCTGTCAACCTCATCAGTTTTGTGGCTTGCTAATTTAAATGATTTCTTGATCTTTGCGCCGGATTCTATTACGACCTTGATTCCCTGATCATAAAGATAATAGCAAAAGGATTCACTATAGACACCAGTATGCTCCATGCAAACCAGGAGATCTTTTGCTTTTATATCAGATGCTTTAAACCAAGCTAAGCAATCTTCAAAACCAGCAAAATTATTAGCAAATTCTTTTGGTTCTAACACCCTTTTTTCAGGTGTTTTCAATACACTGCAAACAATAGTTAAACTACTAACATCACAGCCTAAAGTAAATTTTCGTTTTAACATGACACTTCTCCTTCCTATATTCAAGTTAGACTTGAATCTTACATGGCAATTAGGCTTTGACTTTTACCATTAATGATCTATGGTAGATATGATTACCAACTAGTCTTTCCTAATACACGGGGTTGGGTCTTAATCGGGGTATTAACTCAATGGTTTTAAGCGTCGGCTAGACTTACTCAACCTCGCCATGTAGATTCCATACACTACAATTTACAACATTTTTTACTACTTGGTAGTCTAATGGAAGTCTCGGGGCGGAGAGTAAACGTAGTCGCTTGTCCACCAAAGCCTTGGCGTAGGTGGAAAAGATCTATTCATAGTGCTAAACACTAAATCATAAATAGATCCTTCTCCGCCAGCCGGCGGATCAGGATAACAGATTTTGGTGAGATAAATATAAATAATGTCATTTCAACCGAAGTTCAGTGTCCGTCGGTTGACAGATACCGGACGCAGTGGAGAAATCTCCAATTGAGCTGAGTGATCATTATATGAGATCCCGGATAAACTTGCCACTGGCAACTTTTCCGGGATGACATGTTGGGATGTTTTAGTTAATTTTTATTGGTGTGAAATAAAAAAAAAGACGGTCCAAAACCGCCCTGCAATTCATGTCCATTTATTATTATCTAAACATTGCTTTAATACTTCCCCATGTTTGTTGGGTAACACCAAGACTTGTCAAAGAGACCTGTACAACATCGGAGTTTTTATAGCTGCCGTCTCTCATAATGGCACGGACATAATAATCGAATTTATAGTCTCCGGTTTCCGTTGACTTGGAAAAAATATTATTATCCTGAAAGGTATAAGAAGCCCCGGCACCCACTGCAGTAACTGAAGCGCGTTTATCTAAAATATCACTATCCGAACGAGAGCGGTAAATCTCGTAATAACTTACACTGTGTTCATCTTTTGCCTGCCAATCCACCCGAATACCTGAATCATGTTCATTTGCAACCACATAATTAAATCCATCCCACGCAAAGAGCATGCTGCCGGTCAGGACAAGAAGGATCAATGCTATAATTTGTAATTTTCTCATTTTCATACGTCTGTCGAAAAATATAGCCATTAATTTTATATAATGGCAAGGAAAAAATGGGATAAGAAGTTGAGAAGTTCCGGGCTTAAGGGTCTAGGGTTGCTAAGAGAAGCGGTAATTAATTGTAACCCTTCGACTTATCGACTTTCTTACGTTCCTGAACCTGAAAATATTATCGCAATTGTATTCAGCATGATCTTTAGATCGAGTTTGAGGGACATGTTCTCGATATAATAGATATCACAGGCAAGTTTCCGATTATGCTCCTCTAAAGTCATGGGATATGGAACTGATATTTGCGCCCAGCCGGTGATCCCTGGTTTAACCCGTAAACGACGCCGATAAAGCGGAAGTTGTTTTTCAAGCAGATCTGTTGATTCCTTCAAATCCGGTCTTGGTCCAATAATACTCATATCGCCTTTTAGAACATTAATCAATTGCGGAATTTCATCAATCCGGAATCGACGTATAAACTGACCAATTTTAGTAATACGATTATCTTCTTCAGTCGTTACAATAACTTTTCCACCCTCAACATCAGCTTTATGCTTCATGGATCTGAATTTGATCATCTTAAAGAGTTTACCGGCCCTCCTTAACCTTTCTTGTGTATAAAAAACAGGACCTTTAGAATCAAGTTTGATCAGTAAAGATATAATCAAACCAAACGGTAGGAAAAGCAATAAAGCCAAAACAGACAATATGATATCTGAGCTTCTTTTGATCAGTTTTTCCCATGGAGTCATAATATTTGGATTAATATCAATCAACGGAACACCAAGGATCTGTTGTGTTCTGGCAAGACCGGAAAAAAGGTCATACATATCCGGTAATATCTTGATCCCGACCTTGATCTCGGATAACTTATCCAGAATTTCGAGAAGTTTCCCATGTTTTTCCGAACTAAAGGCCAAAACCAATTGGCGAACATTGTAGTGTTCGATCAAAGACTTGATTTCTTCCAATGCTCCTACGACAGGAGCATTCAAACAAGCCTCACCATCAATATTTTCACTTCCCTCTTTAACGAAACCCACAATCTTATAACCGAGGGCGGGATATTTATTAATCTTCTCAGCGATCTCATAAGCTTTATTGTTACAACCAATAATGAATGTAGGAGTCAAACCGATCCCTTTTGCAAGCTGTTTATGCCGGATAGAAAGAATAATATTCCTAAAAAGCACCGTAATGGCTATTTGCGTCAACCAATACACCAAAATGATTAAACGACCCAAAGAAAAAGGGTTCAACATATCAAAAGTAAGCAAAAATAACAATATCATACCATAAGTAGTAGCCTTGAATACTTTAATACTCTCATCGGTACGGGATGGAGCCTCAGGCATATGATATAAACCGTTATAAAGATAAAAGATCAGCCAATATGCATATATCACAACAGCAGGAAGCCAAAGATCGCTGATATAAAGTTCAATATCGACAGGGAACATACCTGAACGATATCTTAACCAGAAAACACCAAAAAAAGCTATCACAGTAGATAGAAAGTCTGATATAAATAATGCTATTTTATAACTCTTGCTCATTGTAGTCCCAATCTAATAATTTAAATTCAGTTGAACAGAATAATAGACATCAGATTTTTCCTGATTATTCCTTAGTTCAACACTGGTTAAAAATGAAATTTGATTTTTCCACCTATATAACCAGTCAAGACGATAATTTGTCGTCCTGGTAATATCACCCATTAACCATTTTGTAGCATATTCCAAGTCCATTGACATATCTTCATAATTTTGATTTGACTCACCTCCACTTGGATAGGTAATGCCCTCAACATCCAATGAATCGGCCCCTTCCAATATGTGGTTAATCGTAAAAGTGATCTTGTTTTTCATTGAAATATCATAATTTAATCTAGCAGAATATAATTGTGAGTTTGGACCCAAGTTAAATCCCAGATCGCGTCCATGATGTGTATATGAAGAAAAATTGTATTTATGCGTATATGTCCACGGATGTACAGCAGTAGCTTCAAGGATCAAATCAGCTGGTAAAGATCTGGGAGACCACTGAAGACCAGCTTGTACTCCATATTTATTAGCCCACCAATCTTTGAAGATCTTTCCAAATGCCAATTCATCTAAAAATAGTGAACCATATATTTTCAATCCATTTACAGGGAATAGTTCAGTTTCTAAAGCAATCATTTTATTGTCTCTGTCACCCAATGTGTGCTCTGATGGCCATAAAAATATCACAGGTACCAAATAGGTTAATTCTGGAATTCTATCTTCTCCACCATAGACTATCATTTCGGAAAAATTTATGTGAAAACGTGGGGAGAAAAGTATTTCCAAATAGTGAGCTGCTAAGTATTTAGGGGTATAATACCTCCCATTATCATTAAAGATTGAATACGTTGGTGGCATTAAGGAACCATGCAAAAAGTTATACTTAAAATGTTTGAACTGTTTTGTCCATCGAATCGATCCAAAGGGAATAGCATTTTCTGAGAGTATCATCGTATTCAAAGAATTCCCCCAGACAACGGGATAATGTGCAATCGATAATGTCCCAAATTTACCCGATATATTTGCATAGGCCCTTGATCTGTCCCAAGTTGCTATTTTTTCAACATCACCGCCTAAATTAAACCAATTACCTTTGAATTCTTTAACCGGTTCCGGCCAGTTATCCGGGACATATTGATGAAAGAAATAACCGTCAACAAACAATGCCAGATGATCTCCGGCTTGAATAGAGGCATAGGCACCCAATTGGTCCATAAACCTTAGAGTACTATTTTTCCCTTCGCCTCTAACTTTAAAATCAGCATCAATCCAAACAGTGTTGTTATCGTCTTCCATGACATAAATATGTTTTTCTTCCGTTCCCACATCATCTTTGACTATACTTTTCATGTCATCTTTAAAATTTGCCCAAGACGAGAACCCAAGTCTGGATTCGCTGGAATCAGTCAGATCGAAATGTTTCATATCTGTTAATTCGGGACGATATTCGGACACATATTGCAAAAGCAATTCTCGGTCAACCCGGTGTAGGTCTAATCTGATTTCATACATTTTATTAAGCCATGAAGCAATTTCATCTCTTTGGAGTGGTTTAGAATCATTCATAAACTCGGGAATATAGCCACGAGTTGCCTGTCGTTCAAGATAATCATAGACCGGATCATCTACCTGAACGAAAAGCTGCATTGAAAACAAACATGAAGTCAGCAATATTAGAATAGCGCTTCTAATATATAAACTTTTATTGAACATCAATTTTTCTCCACAGTTTCCCTAATCGTATCCAGCATTTGTTTCGCGATAAAATTTCGTTCATAGTCCTTAGCTAATCTAACACAACCTTTAACACATGACTTATAAAATTCTTTATTTTTTGTCAATTCTTCAAGCTTTTCCAGAAAATCTTCTTCATTTTCCGGTTCAAAAGAAAGTCCGGCTCCATACTTATTAATAACTCTTTCGGCTTCTCCCTTTAAACCAAGTAATATGGGCTTACCCATAGCCGCATTCTCAAAGATTTTTGAAGGTAAAGCCCCCAAAAACAAATTCGATTTTTTTAGGTTTACCAAAGCAATATCAGCGCTTGCAATATACTCTCTAACTTCTTCCTTTGGAATAGCAGGCAAAATACTCACATTATTTAGATTTAACTCTTTTTTCAATTTGATCAAATCCTCTTTTTCGGCTCCCCCACCGATAAAAAGAAAATGTATATCGGGATTCGTCACTTTCTTTGCTACTCTCAGAATAAAATCAAGCTTGTGCGCCATACCCAATGTCCCAATATATGAAACAATAGTCTTATCTTTTAAACCTAATTCATTAAGTAATTTTATATTCTTTTCTTTTGGTTGAAAATTATCAAGATTAACTCCATTCGTGTGAAGTACAATCTTATCTTTGGGAATTCCCCTTTCGATCAATCGGTCCCTGATCCCCTGTGTTACGCAAACAACTTTATTTGCTTTTTTATAGCATCTTCTTTCTTGCCACTCAAAATATTTTAATATTAATCCATCTTTAACGGCACCGACTGCCTTAATCGATTCCGGCCAAAGGTCCCGTACCTCCATGATCATCGGTTTTCTTTTCATAAATTTCAGCTGTCTCGCTGAAATTGCAGTAAACAGGTTGGGACTTGTTCCAATAACAATATCGTATTTTTGAAATAAACCGGCAATAAATGCCGAGAAACCAAAACTCATATAATCCAGAGTTCTTCTGATCGTACCTTTATTTGCTGTTGTGTAAGTCCAAACTCTAACTACCTTAATGTCGTCAATGATCTCCTTGAAGTATAATTTATTTTTATATCCATGATGAACTTTCCCGGTAGGGTAATTCGGTGCTCCGGTAATCACAGTAATATCTGCACCCAACTCTACCCATTCCTTACAATGTTCGTAAGTTCTGGCAGCCGCAGCACTTGCTTCCGGAGGGAAGTAATCTGTTAGAAATAGGATTTTCATTTATTTTCTCCTGAACAAATCAAACTGTTCAAATATCGTTTAAAAAGGAATATAGAAATGAGCGCACTTAGTGCAATGGAAATAACGGTGGCATAAGCCGCACCGTATATCCCGAATCTTGGGATTAAAAAAAGATTCAATAATAGATTGATCACTAACATTGCAATTGCCGAATAAGAATTCCATTTTGCTTTTCCTACGGCAGCAAGTATATTACCCAATGGAACGCGCAGCAGAAATGTTACAGCCACATTGATCATTAAAATATTAATAATAGGAAGAATTTTAATATAGTCAGGGCCAAACAGCCTTATTATAAAGCTTCCAAACACATACCAGACACTTAGTATTATTATGGTAATGACAAGAAATATCATTAGGTATTTTTTATAATAGTTTATCAGATATTTTCTATTTTTATGATTTTCTGCGATATAAACAAAATCTGTTTGCATAAATACGCTTGGAATGAAAACCAGGCTAAAAGGTATAAGAGCGGCCACTTTATATGTCGCGACCATGGTGCTTTGAGCCAAGATAAGACCTATCATGATCGTATCCAGTTGCCATGCCATTTGCGAAGCGATATTTCCCAAGCCCGCAAAAACACCATATTTGGTGTATTCGCTAACTTTGACAGGTAGTTCTTTAACTCGCTCAAACAGTTTTATGTCTATCTTTTCTTTTTTCCCTATTGATATATAAACTACTATTGCCGCAATTGCAGGAGCTATTGAAAAACCGATCGTATAACCTATACCCTTGGAAAGATAAATGCCAAGAAGGCTTAATATGAATACCAATATGGAATTCAGAAGAAGCGAAGCTGCATACCCTTTGTTCTTTTTTAATACACGCAGAAATGATACCGCAGTATAGAAAAGATAATATGACATGACATAGATCGAGAATAATCTAAAATACGTTACGGATCCCGGCATGCGGATCGCTACCAATTCGGCAAGTCCGAGCATCAAGAGCATTACGGCAAGTGAATATATAAATCCCCGACGAATAGTAAAATTGAACAGTTTTACTTTATTCGTAAATTTGTTTTGTATAGGCCCAAAATGCAACAATGACAAATAAAGTCCTGCCCCACTGAAAGGTATGATCAATTGAGTAAGGGTCAGAGCATAGCTGAGGTTTCCATATTCTTCTTTTGAAAGGAGGCGGATTATTAAAATACCTAATATAAATTGGATAATACGCAAAAGGATGGTGGAAAGAAAAATATGGAATCCCCCGCGTTTCCGGAATGCTTTGAATGTCTTTTTTACCTGACTAATCATACTATTTGATTTCCTGTTGATCTCTATTCATAACTTCCCGGTATATTTTTTGCATTTGTTCTATA
>JAUVKP010000139.1 GCA_030596185.1 Fidelibacterota bacterium
AAACTTACGGTCAACAATATTGCAATTATTCAAGAAGTCGAGGTCGCTTTGGGCCGTGGACTTAGCATGTTGACCGGAGAAACCGGTGCCGGTAAATCAATTATTATTGATGCGCTTGGTTTAGCGCTGGGAACACGTGCAGACATCTCTATGGTGCGGGCGGGCACGCAAAAAGCCGTAGTTGAAGCACATTTCGATCGGCTCAATCTCACCCCGGAAGTCAAACAAACCCTTGAAGCCGCAGAGCTGGAATATGCCGGTGGCGATATTGTGATCCGTCGTGAAGTCAATGCCAAAGGAAAATCCCGTGCCTTTTTTAATGACGAACTCATTCCTCTTGCCGCTCTGAAAATTATTGGTGCCAATCTTGTGGAGATGCACGGTCAGCACGAAAACCAAAAATTATTCAAACCGAAAAATCATCTTTTATACCTCGGGAAATGTGTTGGCGATCGACAAGTCATCAGCGACTACCGCAAAGCCTACCAACTTTTCAAACAACAGCTCCGGCGATATCAGGAATTGCTGAAATCCCGCGACACCTATATGCGTGAACGCGAACTTCGTGAATTCCATTTCAAGGAACTTGACGAGATCAAACCGGGTTTTGGTGAATTGGAAACCATTCAGCATGAACTTCAGATGCTGGAAAACAGCGGAAAACTGGCAAGCTCTGCAGATCAAATGGCACGATCACTTTATGAAGATGACAATGCAATTATCCATCAGATCGAAATATTGAAACAAGATATGCAAGAGATCGTGCGAGTGGATGGCGGACAGCAGGAAACATCCAAAGAATTGCAAAGTGCATTGATCTCGCTGACTGAGGTCGGACGCTCTATGGCTGAATATCGCGATACTATGGAACATGATCCCGAAAAACTTTCCCACTTACAAGACCGGGTTGGCGCTATCAATTATCAGATGCGTAAGCACAATATGGATTTTAACCAACTGTGCGAATATTACGAGCAATTGAAAGACGAAATGAGCTCCGAAGCCGATTATGATACCCGACTTGAGACTTTATCCAAAACCCTTGAAAGTGCGCGCTCAGCTCTGGCTAAAAAAGCCGCAGCATTTCATAACGTTCTGGATAAAACCGGAATAACTTTTTCACGCAATATCGAAAGCCGTTTACATCTTTTGGGAATGCCCAATGCAAAATTCAAGGTTGACCAGCGCCAGAAAGAGACTGAAAATCTTTCTTATATTCCTTTCAAAGGCAAACAGGTTGAACCCGGTATCAACGGTATTGACGAAGTCGAATTTCTGATCATCACCAATCCGGGTGATGACTTTAAACCACTTATCAAGATCGCATCCGGTGGAGAGATCTCGCGTATCATGCTGGCAATTAAAGCCGTCCTTGCAGAGCACGACGAAATGCCAACTTTGATCTTTGACGAGATCGACTCCGGTATTTCCGGTCACATTGCGCATGTTGTCGGCGAGCAGATCAAAGACCTTGGAAAACACCATCAAATATTATGCATTACCCACTTGCCGCAGATCGCTTCCATGGGTGAACGGCATTACCGGGTGGGAAAATACAGCAAGGGTAACGAGACCTTTGCCCAAATACAAGAACTCAGCGCAAATGAGCGCGTAAAAGAGATCGCTGCCCTTATTGGTGGCAAAAACCTCAGTGATGCCAGTCTGCGTACGGCAGAGGAGCTATTGAATCCCTCATGATCTATGAACTCATCGGACAACAAACAATTGCGGAACGTTTTCAGAAACTGATCGGCACACAACGTATTGGTTCGGCTTATCTTTTTGCCGGCCCTGAAGGTGCAGGAAAGGTCAGTATGGCTTTGAATTTGACCGCACGTTTATTTTGCCAGGACTCCAAGGATGGTATCGCCTGCGGCGTCTGTGCATCATGCACAAAAATGAAACATCTGAATCATCCTAATCTTCATCTTATTCATGCTATGCCGCGGGGAAAGAATCCTTCTGAGAATGATCCCTATGCGGGACTTAGTGAAGCAGATTTTACGGCTATGCAAGATGAACGCGTAGCACTGACACGTGATCCCTACCGTGATATTAATATTCCCGGTGCAAATCAGATCCTGATCTCCTCCATCCGACATATTAAAAAAGAATTGTCTATGAAACCCGCTGAGAGTGGCCGCCAAGTTGTTCTGGTCCTACAGATTGAAAAAGCAAATATTCAGGCATTGAACTCTCTATTGAAGATATTGGAAGAACCCCCTGCACGAACGACTTTTATCCTGACCACAGGTTCATTAGAGGTGATCCCTCCTACTATTCGTTCGCGATGTCAGATCGTAAAATTTAATCCCGTTCCGGATATTCAACTTGTAGAGTATCTTATTGCAAAGGGAATGGATGATTCAACAGCGCAACGCATCGCACGACTCAGTGCCGGAAATGTTCAGCACGCCAAAACACTGATGGAAGCCGATTTTTCTGAAGTGGATGCCACTATTCTCGACTTTTGGCGTATCATGATGGGTGGTAAGGTTGGTGGACGTTGGGTTACCACTGCGGATATCACACAATTAGTGGAAAGCTATACCGCTTTGGCAAAATCTGATCCTGCTGAATTTAGAAATATACTGCGTTTTATGGTTTTCTGGTTACGGGACGCACAATTGCTTGCCTCAACTCCGGAAGCTAATGAACAATTGATCAATACCCATTTGATCAGCGAATTGAATAATTTTGTTAAATTTTATCCGGGATGTCCCTATTTTGAAATGATCAGAAAGATCGAAGCGGTACTACGGGATTCCGAATACAACATGTACATGCCAGCCTTGCTCGCAAATCTTTTTCTCGACTTGCGAGCGTCATTACTCGAAACAAGAAAGATACCAAATGCGATTAAATAAATTTCTCGCCCATTGCGGCGTAGATTCAAGACGAAACTGTGACGAACTTATTTTTCAAGGTCGTGTTAAAGTGGATGGTGAAGCGATTATTAATCCCGGCGCCCAGATCGATGAAAAGAATGTTGAGGTTCACGTAGACGGAGATCTCGTAAAACTTAAAAATAATTACACATACATCAAACTGCACAAGCCAAAAGGTTATGTTACTTCACGAAAAGATCCGCACAACCCTCTTACGGTGATGACCTTGCTTCCCAATGTAATAAATGTTGTTCCGGTGGGTCGTTTAGACAAGGATACGACCGGCGTATTATTGCTAACCGATGATGGGGATCTAAATTATCGCCTAACCCACCCCAAGCACGGAGTTGAAAAGGAATATGAAGTTCTTTTGCGCCAGGAACCAAAAGGTAATATTGAAAAAGAACTGCCCAAAGGTATTGTCCTTGACGACAATGGTGATAAAGTTAAGGGTGAAGCACAAGCATTGAACCGGAAAAGAACTCATTATATCGTTCTTCTTCGTGAAGGTAAAAAACGCGAAGTCAAACGTATCTTCAGTCATTATGAAACACGGGTCTATCGCTTACATAGAAATAATTTTGCCGGTGTTTGTGCTAACGAACTGGCACCCGGCAGATGGAAAAAATTGACAGCCAAAGAGATTGAGATGATAAAGAAAACGGCGGAATAAGAGTTTAAAAGTTTAAGGGTTTAAGAGTTTAATAATGTAGAGAGACACGCCCTACTAGTCATCCTGAACTAAACCACATATTTAGTCATCCTGAACTTGCCTGCCATTCCGAAGCCTTGGCGAAGGATGGTTTCAGGACCTCTCTGAGTGTCAGTATTTTCAATAATATTCATCGAACTTATCCAATTTTTTACATTCTTTTATATTTTCGTACCCTTCCCATGTAAACCAATCTTTGGATAAATCAATTAAATTCTTGTTTTCTTTCTTAATCAGATTCCATTTCCATTCACGATGCCAGTTCTTTAATTGTTTTTCTCTGGATACCGCATCAACAACGGATGGATATTCTTCATAATACATCAGATCTGTTATATTATATTTCTGACAAAATTTAGACCCATGTCCCGTTTTGTGTTCAAAAATTCTTCTTTCAAGATCATTTGTAACACCAATATATAAAGTTGTTCTCATTTTATTGCTCAAGATGTAAACATAGCGAAATTTCATATCTAAATTTAAACAATTGAACAACATTAAAATACTAAGGTTTTTAATAGGTGATATGCATCACATTCTCGGAGAGGTCCTGAACCACGGTAGTCCGCCAGCTGGCGGACACCGTTTCAGGATAACTAGGATGAGGCAAAAGTATACCTTTTCAGGATGACTAGGGTAGGGCGAAAGTATGCCTTTTCAGAATAATCTGCTTAGGTTTAGGGTGATAGGCTT
>JAUVKP010000281.1 GCA_030596185.1 Fidelibacterota bacterium
GACCACGGTAAATCAACACTGGCGGATCGCCTTTTGGAGACAACAGGCACTCTGAATAAATTTCAGATGAAAGAACAGGTCCTGGATGACATGGATCTTGAACGCGAACGCGGCATTACCATTAAATCACATCCTATTCGCCTTCAATACAAGGCGAAAGATGGCATCAAATATACATTGAATCTTATTGATACTCCCGGTCATGTGGATTTTTCCTATGAAGTATCCCGAAGTCTGGCTGCCTGTGAAGGCGCTTTATTGTTGGTTGATGCATCTCAGGGTGTTGAAGCCCAAACTGTATCAAATACTTATCTTGCTTTAGAGAATAATCTTGAGATCATTCCGGTAATCAACAAAGTTGATCTTCCCGGAGCCATGGTTGAGGCCGCAAAAGATCAAATTATTGACTTGATAGGCTGTGACGAGGACGATATCATCATGACTTCGGCTAAGACCGGTCTCGGTATTGATGAACTTTTAGAGGCGATTATTGAACGAATTCCGCCACCCGAAGTAAATACTGACTTACCGGCCAGAGGGTTGATCTTCGATAGTATTTTCGATACTTATCGCGGGGCGATCCCTTACGTTAGAATTATAGATGGTGAAATTCGGCCCGGACAAAAGCTACGTTCTTTTGCTACCAAAACCGAATATGAGATAACGGAAGTGGGGCACTTTCATCTGAAAAGAATTAAAAGTTCCGTACTGAGTTCCGGTGATGTCGGATATGTCGTTGCCCAAATAAAAAACATTAAAGATCTGCGTGTAGGGGATACGATCACAACCGTTCAAAACCCTGCTTCTAAACCACTTAAGGGTTATAAAGAAATGAAACCCATGGTCTTTTCGGGTATCTATCCTTCCCAAAATGAAGATTATAATGAATTGCGCCAATCACTTGAAAAACTGCAACTTAATGATGCATCTCTTCGTTTTGAACCGGAAACCTCAGATGCGCTTGGTTTTGGATTCCGTTGTGGATTTTTAGGAATGCTGCATCTTGAGATCATCCAGGAACGTCTAGAACGCGAATTTGACCAGGATATTGTGTCTACAGTTCCCAATGTGGAATATCATGCCTTTCTTCGTAATGGCAAAGAGATCAAAGTGGATACGCCCGCCAAAATGCCACAAGGCGATATAGAACGCATTGAAGAACCGTATGTTAAAGCCGAGATCGTTACGCCATCTGAGTATATTGGCGCATTGATGAAATTGACCCAGGAAAAACGCGCTATTTATAAGAATACGCATTATATGGATAAAACAAAAGTCCAGCTGATGTATGAGATCCCACTTTCTGAAACTGTTTTTGATTTTTATGATAAACTTAAAACTGTCAGCAGAGGATATGCCTCTTTTGATTATGAATATATCGGATATCGACCCGGTGACCTTGTAAAATTGGATGTTCTGATTAATAATGAATCCGTTGATGCTCTGGCCGTTATAACAAATCGCAATGAAGCCCAATATATTGGCCGGGAACTTGTCGTAAAACTACGAAGCCTTATACCGCGGCATCAATTTGAAGTCCCTATTCAAGCTGCCATCGGATCAAAGATCCTTGCACGTGAGAACGTTTCTGCTCTTCGTAAAAATGTGACGGCTAAATGCTATGGCGGTGATATCAGCCGAAAGCGCAAACTCCTTGAAAATCAGAAAAAAGGAAAGAAACGCATGAAACAGGTAGGTGCCGTATTTGTCCCGCAGGAGGCATTTTTGGCTGTTCTGCAGATCGAGAAAAAACGCTAATGAAGAGATATATTAAACTTTTTTGTATTTTAATATTACCATTTCTATTATCCGCTAAACCCCTAACAATTTCCAATGAGTATTTTTTAGTTAAGACCGATTCTTTAAGTCCCTCTATGACATATATTTACAAAGGGGAAACGGTCGAAGGTCTTAAAGATAGCACTTTATTGATATTTACTGACCCTGAAGCTTATTACCAAAAACACTACTCAATATATTGTAAGGATTACATGACTCTACGTGAGCTCTATGATCTTTATCCCCGTGCCGCGAGTTTGAATTATTTCTATGAAGATCATACCGAAATTCTATATAAAAACAAAAAGTATATTTCATTAAAGCATAAACACGTTGCATTTACGGGTGGTGCGCATCCCAATACAATATCACAACACTGGATCATTAATAGAAATACCGGTGCAACCGTTACGTTCGATGATCTTTTTATTGAAAATGCCGAAACAGGGATCAAATCCCTGCTTGATGAAGCCCTGAATAAGATGTTCGCCCCGGAAAATATTAAAACGCGTCTCTTTTCAACAGATTATCCCGTTTCAAGCGATATCTATGTAATGAAAAGGGGAGTGATCTTTCAGTATGACCCCTATGAGATCGCCGCTTATGTCTATGGCTCAATAGAAGTTTTTATACCCTATAAGAAATTAAGATCCGTCTTGCGCTGATCTCTTAATTTCTCAACATCTTTTCAACTCATCGACTTTCAACTCATCGACTTTCAACCATCAACTTTCAACCATCAACTTTCTTATCTTCCGCTCTTCTCTTACTATCCAATCT
>JAUVKP010000211.1 GCA_030596185.1 Fidelibacterota bacterium
AATAATTTTGTCATACTTGAGAAAGTAATCACATGATCCGCGTAGCCTGCATATGAAACAGCTTCAAAACCCGCATAACGGATCTCGTAAAAAGATTCATCAACAAGAATAAAAATGCCGTTTTCCTCACAATGGGCAGATAAGATCTTAAATTCATTAGAGTTGAACAATTGTCCGGTTGCGATCAGAGGATTATTCAGTAAAATGGCTTTTGTTTTGGGTGTGATCATTGCGATCAATGCTTCCGCGGTGATAGAACAGGGTGTATCCATGGAAACAGGATATTCCCGGACGGTCCCGGAGAAAAAATAAGAAACCGATTCATGAGCCCGTAATGTCAAAGAAGGGACTAAAAGCTCATCGTCAGGATCTAGTATGGATGCCAAAATACAAAACAGAGCTTCGGTGGTTCCGGTGGTAATAGTTACCCCTTCTGCTCCCCAAGATAATTCATGTTTTTCTGCCAGAGCTTTCCTTAGTTTGAGTAATCCGTAGGTCTCGGTATAATTCAAGTTCTCAGAACGAATGATCTCCTGTGCGGCATTCAACAAAACGCCCGGAACGGGAAAAGGGGGCACCGAGGATGTCAAGTCGATATGTCCTTTGGGGATAGCTTCGCGGAGAAGACGTTCGCTGGACCCGATCAGGTCCTGCAGATGTTGTATGCGTGTGCTAAAATTCATCGCGTTGTAATTTTAATAGTATTTGTATTGATAGGCAAGGGTTTAATTTAAGTTCCAATATTCTGTCAAATAGCTCACATTTTACTCTTTATCTCGGAAATTCTGATCATGATCTTTGAACGAGCTAATTTGTCCAATTCATTATTCGGGGACCAGCGAACATCCGTCCAGAATTTTGTTTTCCATTCGCCTTCCAATTCGGCTTTGTATAATTTGATTTCCTGATGAAAATGCGAGTATGTATGTCGTACTGTTTCAGAGATCTCTTCTATTATAGTGATCTTGTGGTCATTGCAAAATGTCCGAAGATAGTCTGGTTCAGGTTCCTTTAATGTGAATCCGGGATATTCCCAAAGCCCACCGAGAAAACCTTCTTCCGGACGGCGCAACATAAGTACTTTGTCGTCTTTCTCTATAATAAAAGCTGCCCCATATCGGGTCGGTATTTTCTTCTTCTCACTCTTGCGTGGAAAATCGGCAACTTGATCGTTCTTGTATGCACAACAATGTTCATTTAGTGGACAAGTTGAGCAATTGGGGCGGGCCGTACATTGCAATGAACCCAGTTCCATCCAAGCTTGATTGACCCAACCGGGATGGTGTCCATAAAAACCCTCGTTCATGATCTCAAAGAGCATTTTGTGATATTTTTGGGTCGAAACAGAGTCACTCAAACAAAATAATCGTGCCATCACACGTTTGACATTGCCGTCCACCACAGCAGCAGGATAACCGAAGGCAATGCTTGAAACAGCCGCGGCAGTATAGGGCCCCACGCCGGGGACTTTTAACCAATCCTCGTAATTAACAGGAAAAAGTGCATGCTTGTCTTTTGTATGTGCTACGATATATTTGGCGCCTTTATGAAAATTACGGGCACGCGTGTAGTAGCCAAGACCTTCCCAAACTTTTAAGACATCTTCGAGATCGGCACTAGCAAAAATAGATACATCGGGAAATCTTTTAATCCACTTATGAAAATATTTTTCCACCGTCGCAACCTGGGTTTGCTGCAACATCATTTCACTGACCCAAATATGATAGGGATCAGCTGAACCACGCCAGGGCATTTCCCGACGATATTTATCAAACCACGACATCAAAGCATTACACATGTTCCTTGAAATGATCTTTTGCATTATTTTCCGGCGGGAAAGTTAAAAGGAATACTGATGGACATTGGTGGTATGAACATTCCTTGATCGATCTTGGCTTGTTCTTCTCCCTTATAGAACATATAGGGTACTGCAATACCTATAGTCGCGCCCATAAGAACATCGCTTAGCCAATGTTGATTGTCATCCAATCGTTGAAAGGCTGTTAAAGCAGCAATTGCATAGGCAGGAACGCCAGCTTTCCACCCATACCACATTTGATACATGGTTGCCGTTGTAAAGGCTACAGAACTGTGCCCTGAGGGAAAAGAATGATTATTCCTCTCGTTCGGGCGAGTCCGTCCCACGCCGAATTTAAGCGCATAGGTCAACGCAACAGTAGTTATATTAGATGCCGCCCAATATCGAAGAGGTTCGGTATAATTTCCCGTTTGATATCCTTTACCGAGTGCACCCAGGGCTGATACGCCAAAAGCCCAATAATGATCTACATACTTATCAGCCACATGATCTGCCCATTTGGGTAAATAGTCTTTTTTCAACATGAATTCCCGAACGGGTTTATCGGCAAAAGTTGCCAATCCGGCAGCAGCTACACCTGCCCCGAATACAACATAGCCTTCCCAAGTCTTTGCAACTTCCGGAAGTGCATAACGAAAATAATCTTTTCCATCAAATTGTTGAGCATGAATCAGGGAAAACAATACTAATAAAACAATAAGCGGTTTTTTCATAAAAGAAAATAAGTAAAAGATAATGAAAGGCGAAAGGAAAAAGATTAAAGATCGTGAGATGAATTTTTGTTATCTCGAACAGTCTTCGTTCGCCTGGGGTTGAACTTCGCCCGTCAGGCCAAGTGCCTTGCCAGCCGAAACTTACAAAGCGAAGGCTGGGAGGGATCTCAAATTGCTCAACATAATTAAATTTCATATCAAATAGCTTTATACTTTCAGGAAATTTGTGATGTATATCACAAATTGTGTTCAACCCCTCCATACGTCGGGGTTGGAGATTAGAGATACTCTGATGCCCGGGGTTTCACCCCGGGTTATTATGAATTTAACCCTTCGAAATACTCAGGGTTAACAAATTCTTTCAGTTTGGGTTATATTTAACCTTCGATAAACTCGAGGTTTTTATAATATTCGAAAATTAAAACTCGATATTGCTTATCAAATTTTTGAGAGTTTAATCTCTAATAATACATGGTACCCATTGTGTGAAACACAAATTCAAGTCGTAAATTATCCCAAATACCATAAATAATGTCATCTCGACTAAGTCCGTCAGCTGACGGACGCATGGAGAGATCTCAAAATAATTAAATTAAGTTAAAGATTGTTCTTTTCTTTAATTTCCATAAAATAATTTGAGGTTTCTCCCACCCTGCGCTCTATACAAAGCTTACATCTTCGCTACCAACTTCTCCGCCAGCTGGCGGATTCCAACC
>JAUVKP010000219.1 GCA_030596185.1 Fidelibacterota bacterium
AAAGGTTCCATATCGTGTAAGAATTTCATAAGCCGGTCATTAACATCCTGAGTATCTATATTTGCATCCACATAGATCGCAGGTTCTAGCATTTCATCGCTAACATGTTCATTGGCATAAGCAATAAATTGTTCTTCAAAAGCCGAGATGTTTTCTTCCTTAATAGTCAATCCAGCTGCCATTTGGTGACCACCGTAACCACCAAGATGATCACAACTATGAGATAACGCATCATACAGATCAAAATCTCTGATACTTCTTCCGCTGCCCTTACCTAATCCGTCTTTCAATGCAATGAGAAAAACAGGACGATGGATCTTATCTTTTACTTTTGACGATACGATCCCGATAACACCGGGATGCCAATCTCCAGCCAAAACCACAGCCTTCGGTAAATGCTTGCGATACTTATCTTTGACTTGCTGAAGAGCTTCTTCTGTAACCTTGCGTTCCACTTTTTGGCGTTCTTCATTCTCCTGATGCAGGATCATGCTGTATTGACGAGCAGTGGGACGGTCATCCGTTGTCAATAAAGTGATAGCGCGGGAAGCAGATCCCATTCTACCCACAGCGTTCAGACGAGGAGCAAGCCCAAAAACGATATTTATAACTGAAATATTTTGGGAATCCATCTTGCAGACATTAAAAAGTTCAAGAATACCTACACGACAATCTTGTCGACGGATACGAACCAAACCTTCACGAACCAGACAGCGATTCTCATCCACGAGGGGGACAATATCCGCGGCGGTTCCAATTGCGACCAGATCCAAATATTGTTCAGCTTTTTCAGTGGAGCCATAAAGTGTTTTACAAATAGCTTCAACCAATTTATAGACCACACCTGCTCCACAGAGGTCGCGGAAGGGATAAGTGTTATCTTTTCGCTTAGGGTTCAATATTGCAAGTGCTTGCGGAAGCGAATCGGACTGTTCATGGTGATCGGTAATGATCACATCAATACCATGTTCTTTGGCATAGGCGACCTGTTCATGAGCAGTAATACCGCAATCACAAGTGATAATAAGATCAATTTCCAATTCTATTGCATGGTCAAGACCTTCTTGCGAAACACCATAACCGTCTTTTTCTCGTTCGGGAATATAATAATAAACGGACTCGTTCATGTTCTTTAGGAAAAGATAAAGAATAGATGCCGAAGTTACACCATCAACATCATAATCACCGTAAATGAGGATATTTTTCTTTTCTTTGCAAGCATCGATCAGGATATTCACCGTTACGTCCATATCCTTCATAAGAAATGGATCATAAAGCGAATGTAATTTTTTATTAAAATATTGATCTAAAGCATCCCTCGAACGGATCTTTCGATTCAATAAGATCGATGTGAATAAATAGGATAAACGAAATTGCTCACTGAACTCGAGAACATCGTCCCCTGATATGTCGGGATACACCCACTTCATAGTGTTCTCTCATGTGCTTAAGATATTTATAAGCTTAAAGTCGGTCATAAGCCGAATTCTGTTGTCCCGGCCAAAGCCAAGACGACGATCATTTATCTGCTCAGGTCGTCACCGACCTGATGCTGCCACTACCACAGAAGCATGACCCGAGCAAGGTGTTACTTCCGTATTTGTGTTGCTCCGGATGGGGCTTGCCTAGCTACCGTGTTACCATCGGTACTGGTGAGCTCTTACCTCACCGTTTCACCTTGACTCCCGTCCCGATAAATCGGGCCGTGGGGACGTCTACTCTCTGTTGCGCTTTCCAACCCTCGCGGGCTCCTTGGGTTACAAGGCATCCTGCTCTGCGGAGTTCGGACTTTCCTCCCTCCCGAAGAATCGGGAAGGCGATCATCTCTCCGACTTTAAGCTATTCTTCTTCTTTTTCTTCTGCAGCATATAAAAAACGCCCACAGAAGTCACAAGTAATTACCTGATTCTTTTTGTAAATGTCAACCCGTTTTTGCGGAATGACGCGGTTATGACAACCGCTGCAAGCATCACGCATAAGTGGAACGACAGCCAAGCCGTTGCGTGCTTTGCGAACGCGTTGATAAACACTGTAAAAATTGCGCGGTACTTGTTTGACAGATACTTCGCGTTTCTTTTCGAGATCAGCTTTTTCTTTTTCGGTCTCTTTTTGCGTCGCAGCTAAAGAGCCTTTAGCTTCTTTCAATTTCTTTCCCATTTCTTCTACATTCTTTTCTGAGTCTTCATGGGCTTTATTAAGACGTTCATTTTCTTCTTCTGATTGAAGGACTTGATCTTCAGCTTCTTTGATAGCTGTTTCATTAAATTCGATCTCTGCGGTTAAAGCATCATATTCACGATTAGTTGTCACCAAAAATAATTGTTCTTTATATTTTGTGATCTTTAAAGTCAGGTCTTCGGTCTTTGCGGCATTACTACGGATCAGTGTATCGTTTTCTTCTATACTGGTCTTGCGAATACTGTTTTGTTCTTTTTCGTTATCAATTTGGATCTCAAGTGTTTTCACTGTCTCGGGCAAATCACCGAGTTTCTCAATGAGTTCATCAAGTCGAGTATCTAGTTCCTGTAGTTCTACCAACTGTTGAAGTACCTTCTGCATGTTTAACTAACCTCCCTTAAAAATATTACATAAAAAAAACGCACATCTGATGATGCGCGTTAGTTATTTGGTCCCCGAAGGGCAGCCATGTATATCATGTTTTCCAATTTTCGAAAACACCCTTTCAAATGAACAGAAACAAACTTAGTAATATACATTTTTTTTATCAAATGTCAACCTATTATTATAGTTAAAAATTTTAGAAAAAGTACAGATGAATATTAAATAATGGACATTTTCTTCTTCGTTCCGATACCCGTTGGAACTACGAAGGGCAGACGCGCATCCGAATACTCGATATTAACTTCGATTGTTTAAATGTTCATGATTCATGATTCGATGTTCATAGAGAAATAACCCGAAACCCTGACACGATAAAATAACCCGCGACTAAGATTAAACAGATACCAAGTACAATGTAAAGAACACGGCGCACTCCGGGATGATTAAAAACACCCGATCGATGTGCCAGCCAACCCAATATGCCATCCCAGAGAAAATCCACAGACAAATGAGCGATAATAAAAAATATCAGCACCCAATTCCCGAAAGACTTTGCCTGTAATATCATGGCAAGTCCGGTCGT
>JAUVKP010000011.1 GCA_030596185.1 Fidelibacterota bacterium
CTTTACTTTCTGAGTATATGATATAAGTATAATACATTTCGTCCCTTTCTAATCCTCTAATTTAAAATAACCTAATGATTATTAATTGAAAAGAATTCATTTTAAAAGCTCTTAATCGCAGGACAGGCGAGAGTTCCCGACGCAAGTCGGGACAACTTCCGGCATTATATCCCTATGCTCTGATTAACTGAACAACTATCCCAAAAATAAGCACTTTATTTATCACTTATAAGCATAATTAGTCAATATATTTTATTCACTTTATGCATTTTTTTATCTTTGAGAAAATATCTTGTGGCTTGGGACGGTCGCGACCGTCCCTTACAATACCGAAAACAAATTGTAGGAAGATCTCACATCTTACCTCTTGCGTAATTATTAATTGAATTTGTTCCGCTCCTACGGAGCTTATTATTTTAAAGATATCTCTTTTCTATAAAGCTCTCCGTCCCTACGGGACTTACATTTCAAACCTCACCCCTCACGTTTCACGCCTGCCCTGCGCTGTGCCGTACAGTAGCCCGGATTCATTTGGGCGAAGGTTGGAAGTTTTAACGAAGCAGGGTCTTACGTCTCTTCTTCATTCTTTTCCGACCATCCGGCAGATCCTCTCTACGTTCGGACGCCAGCCGGAAGGTCTCACGCCTGCCTTTCGTAGCTTTAGCGAAGAAGGGTCTCACGCTTTCATTTTTCCTTTGCTTTTCTGTACTCTTATCGTATTTTTATATAATACACATACAGGAGGAGCCTAATGAATTATCAATTGGATTATCTTAAGACTATGCCAGAAATTTTTGCCGACGCTCTGCTCGGAGGAACTGATCGTAAACTATTAAATGTCAAACGGAATGATGAGTGGGTAAGCTTTACCTATCAGGATGTTAACGATACTATCCAGCGAATTGGATTCGGTTTTCATGCGCTTGGTCTGGAACAAAAAGACAAAGTGGGAATTCTGTCCGAGAACCGACCGGAATGGTCAATGACGGATTGGGCTTGCTCACATTTTGGTATGGTTTCCGTACCTGTTTATCAAACATCTATTCCAAAACAGATTGAATATATCCTAAATCATTCAGAAGCAAAGATTGTGATTGTCAGCTCAAAAGAGCAGGCAAAGAAGATCATATCGATCAAAAGTGCTCTAAAGGCCATAAAATACATGGTCATATTGAATGATGAAAAATTCGACGATAAATGGATCATCTCTTGGGATGAGCTTCTTAAAAAAGGCGATGTTGCCAAGGATGAATCCAAGACAAGTATGCAAGAAATCTCAGCTAAGATCAAACCTGAAGATCTTTTTAGTATTATCTATACATCAGGTACCTCGGGAAAACCAAAAGGCGTGATGGTCTCACAATTCAACATGGCCAGCAATGTTCAGCAGTCACAGGCTGCGATCAGCTTGCAAAGCAATAAACGCTGGTTGTCTTTTTTACCTCTTAGCCACAGCTTTGAACGTGTAACATCTTTGTTCAGCACCTGGATCGGTGCAGAAATATATTTTGCCGAAAGTATTGCCAAAGTATCTGAAAATCTTAAAGAGGTCCAACCTCATTATATGGTCACCGTTCCCCGCCTGCTTGAAAAAGTTTATTCAGTGGTTCAGGAACGGGTTGCTCTTGGATCACCCGTTAAACAAAATATTTTCCATTGGGCACAAAATGTTGGACATGATGTGGTTAAAAAATTCCTTTCCTACAATAAAAAACCAAAAGGTATGGTCACAATCCGATATGCCCTGGCAAAAAAACTGGTCTTTAACAAGATCGGTAATATTTTCGGCGGTGAGTTCATTCAGTGCATCAGCGGCGGTGCTCCTCTGTCTGAAGAAGTTGGTGAATTCCTCCTGGCTGCCGGAATCGGTATCATTGAAGGTTACGGTTTAACGGAAATGAGTCCGGTAACCCATGTCAATACAGTTGATCATATTAAATTCGGCACGGTCGGGAAAGCACTTCCTGATGTTGAGACCAAGATCGCCGAGGATGGCGAGATTCTTCTTAAGGGACCGAACCGTATGGAAAAATACTTTAACAATCCCGAAGAAACCGCGGAAGCCATTGACAAAGACGGATGGTTCCATACAGGTGATATCGGTTTTGTAGATGAAGACGGTTTCTTGAAGATCACAGACCGCAAAAAAAATCTTATCGTCACGGCCGGCGGTAAAAACATTGCCCCTGCTACAGTAGAACGTCAGATCACTTCCTCCAAGTTTATTGAACAATCTGTCGTTGTCGGCGATCGCCAAAAATATCTTGTCGCTATTCTGGTTCCGGCATTTGATATCTTTGCAAAATGGGGAAAATTGCAAGATCCTCCGATCGAATTTTTCACCTACGAAGATGTAGCTAAATCCAAGATCGTTGATAAATTGATCAAAGATGAACTTAATGCACATCAGCAGGAATTGGCACGTTACGAACAGATCAAATATTTCTTTATTGCACCGCAGCCTTTTGCCATTGAAACCGGCGAATTGACTGCCAGCATGAAGATCAAACGTAATATGATCATCGAAAAATACAGTCTTGAATTAGAAGAACTGTATAAAAACTGATAGCCCAATACACAGGAGTCTATTATCAGCTATTCATTGAATTACATCAAAACCATGCCCGAAATTTATTCGGACGCATTGGCCCATGGGCCAAACAGAAAGCTCTATAACTATAAAGTCGGTGACGAATGGAAAAGCCATACTTATCAGGAAGTTTATGATATGCTTCCCGATCTTGGTTTTGGTTTGCAGTCACTGGGTATTAAAGAGCAAGACAAAGTCGGGATATTATCGGAAAACCGCCCTGAATGGTGCTTTTTTGATTGGACTTGCGCACATTTTAATTTTGTTTCAGTCCCTGTTTATCAGACATCTATTCCCAAGCAGATCCAGTATATTCTCAATCATTCCGAATGTAAAGTTGTGGTCGTCAGCAATGAGGAACAGTTAAAAAAACTGATCCCATTGAAGTCAAAGATCAAATCCCTGAAGTATGCAATTCTTCTGGAAGAGGTTGAACATAATGAAGATTGGGTGCTTTCTCTCGAGGATCTTATCAAGGCCGGAAAAGAAACCCGGAAAGCTTCTGAAGTAAGCATGGAAGACATAAGTGCTAAGGTAAAACCTGATGATCTATGGAGTATTATCTATACTTCCGGAACATCCGGCGATCCCAAGGGTGTGCTTTTGACGCAATTTAATATTGCCGCAAATGTCCAGCAGACCCAAGAGCATGAAAAGTTTAAAAGCAATAAGCGTTGGCTTTCATTTTTACCTTTAAGTCATACTTTTGAGCGCTGTACCTCTCTCTTCAGTTTTTGGATTGGTGCAGAGATCTATTTTGCAGAAAGTATTGTAAAAGTACCGGATAACCTGAAGGAAGTAAAACCTCATTTTATGACCACCGTCCCACGTCTCTTGGAAAAAATATATTCTACCGTGATCGAACAAGTGCTTGCCGGACCCAAGGCAAAGCAAGAGATCTTCAATTGGGCGCAGCATGTTGGGCATAAAACCGCAGTCAAATATCTAAAGGATAATAAAACTCCTTTGGGCCCCTTAGGTTTTAAATATTCATTGGCTAAAAAACTGGTATTCAGTAAAATTGCTGCTGTATTTGGTGGTGAGTTCAGTCGCTGTGTCAGCGGTGGTGCACCCCTGGCCCCGGAGATCGGAGAATTCTTTCTTATGGCTGGGATACGTGTTTTGGAGGGCTACGGTCTAACTGAAATGAGTCCGGTTACCCATGCAAACATAAATGAACATTTAGTATTTGGTACTGTTGGCAAAGCTCTTCCTGATGTTCAGACCAGGATCGCAGCCGATGGTGAGATCCTGTTAAAGGGTCCTAACATGATGAGAGGTTATTACAAAAGCCCGGTTGAAACAGCTGAAGCCATAGATAAAGACGGCTGGTTCCATACAGGTGATATCGGTTTTATTGATGAAGATGGCAATCTAAAGATCACTGACCGTAAAAAAAATCTTATTGTCACTTCCGGTGGTAAAAATATTGCGCCTGCCGGTGTTGAACGGGAGATATGTTCATCAAAATTTATTGAGCAAGCTGTCGTTGTAGGTGATCGTCGGAAATTTCTGGTAACCATCTTGGTGCCATCTCTTGAGATCATTATAAAATGGGGTAAAAAACAAAGTCCTCCCCTTGAATTTACTACTTATGAAGACGTAGCTACTTCCAAGGATGTTGACAAACTGATCAAAGATGAACTGGCAGCTGCACAGGGCGGTCTTGCTCGCTATGAACAAATAAAATATTTCTTCATTGCCCCTCAGCCCTTTACTATTGAAACAGGTGAGCTGACAGCAAGCATGAAGATCAAACGAAATGAGATCATCAACAAATATGATCTCGAGATTGAAGAACTCTATAATAATTAATAAATTCCAATACACAGGAGGAATTATGAAACTGAGTTTAAACTATCTGGAAACCATCCCCGATATGCTCGCATACTCATGCGAAAAATATGGAGATCTGGTCCGTTTCGGAGAAAAAAAGAGCGGTAAATGGAAGACCTATACTTTTTTAGAGATTCGGGATATCGTTGAAAAGATCACACTGGGGCTAAATGCTTTGGGGTTAAAGCATGGCGAACGTTTCGCGATCCAATCTGAAAATTGTAAAGAATGGACTATGATGGATCTTGCCTGTGCGCACCTTGGGGTGGTGAGTGTAGCGATCTATCCTACTCTACCGGCAAATCAAATACAGTATATTCTTGAGAATTCCGGAGCAGTTGGTGCCTTTGTTTCAGATAAAGTACAACTTGAAAAGTTGAAAGAGATAAAAGGTAAGCTGCCTGAGTTCAAAGATGTTGTTTGCCTTGAAGAAGGTCAGGATGGCGATGATTGGGTTATGTCCTACTCTACACTTATAAAAAAAGGTGAAGAGGTTAAAGCTAAAGGAAAACTTAGCCTTGAGTCTTTTGGTAAAAAAATCAAAAAAGATGATCTTTGGACCTTGATCTACACATCCGGAACAACAGGAAAGCCTAAAGGTGTTATGCTTTCACAGTTCAATATTTCTTCTAACGCACAATCTTCTATGGAACGAATTAAGATCCCTTCAGATGTTCGTTTTCTTTCATTCCTTCCTTTAAGTCACTCTTTTGAACGTATTGTTTCTCATGGTTCCTATTTTTGTGGTGCCGGAGTTTACTTTGCAGAAAGTCTGGATAAAATTGCGGATAACCTTAAAGAAGTCAAACCTCAATATATGTTCTCCGTACCTCGTATCTTTGAAAAAGTTTATGCCAAGATACATAACGGCATTGCAACCGCTTCTCCTTTGAAGAAAAAGATCTTTGCATGGGCAAAAAAAGTCGGTGAAGAAACCGCCAGAAAATATCTGATCAACGAAAAAAGACCTCGTGGCAAATATGGTATCTCATACCCAATTGCCAAGGCTTTGGTTTTTAATAAAATCAACAAAGCTCTCGGCGGTGAATTTATTTATGCCGTTTCCGGTGGTGCACCTCTTGCCGAACATATCGGTTATTTTTTCTCAGCTGCCGGTATTAATATCCTGGAAGGTTTCGGACTGACCGAGACATCACCGGTGACCCACTTGACCCCTCCGGGAAAAATCAAATTCGGTAAGGTCGGACTTCCGATCCTTGACGTTGAATGCATGATTGCAACGGATGGTGAACTCTTGATCCGCGGACTTTGTGTGATGATGGGTTACTATAAGAATCCGATCGAAACTAAAGAAGCTATCGATGAGAACGGCTGGTTACATACCGGTGATATCGGTCTGATCGATGAAGAAGGCTTCCTCAAGATCACTGATCGCAAGAAAAACATTATTGTGACAGCAAGTGGCAAAAATATTGCTCCGGCACCTATCGAAAATGTTATGCTTGAATCAAAATTCATCGAACAGGTCGTGATTGTCGGTGACCGCCGCAAATATCCTATTGCCCTAATCGTCCCCGCTCGAGAAGAACTGGAAACATGGGCTCAAGAACATGCCATCGTCTATTCAAATTTTTTCGCACTTCTTGGCAACCAGGAAGTATATGCATTATTTGAAAGTGAACTGGAAGAATTCCAGACTCAGCTTGCACGCTACGAAAAATCCAAGAAGATCCTGTTGATCGGTGAACCTTTCACTATCGAGAACGAAGAACTTACACCAAGTTTAAAAGTCCGTCGTAGAAAGGTTGAAGAACATTACATGAAACAGATCGAAGCGCTTTATGGCATAGATGATGATTAATAAGACCAGCCTTCGCCACCCCGAAGCATCGGGGCGGCTGGCAGGCGTACGTGAGACGTAAATCGTAGGGCTCGACATGTCGAGCCCTTTTTTAGTTCATTGCTAATTGTTAATTGCATTGTCAATTTTCCTTTGTCAATTATCAATTGTTTTGCCTTTTGCCTTTGTACTTTTGCCTTTGTACTTGTATATTTCCGCAGGACTAATCAGAATTCAAAATAAAAGGAAAATACCATGAATATTGGGTCACTTTCAGGTAAAGTATGGAAAAAATTAGATAAAGACGGCGCAATGACAGCAAGCGCATTGCTTAAAGCACTAAACGTTAAGAATAACGATTTGATGATGGCTTTAGGTTGGTTGCTTCGCGAGGATAAATTGGAAGCAACTAAAGTAGCCAATAGCACAAAATACTCGCTTAAGTAAATACATTTCCCATTAGGGAAGAGCAAATTTTATCATGCATTTATAATCTTAGCTGTGTAAGTTAAGACATGGAAACACTTGCTCAAAAAAAATCTCGCGCCGGGTTGATCATTACCGAATTGAACAGTATGTACCCCGAGGTTCGCTGCGAATTGGAGCATGCAAATGCTTATCAGTTGCTTGTTGCCACCATTTTATCGGCACAGTGTACGGATAAGCGCGTAAATATAGTGACGCCGACTCTTTTCGATCGTTATCCTATGGTAAATGATATGGCACAAGCCGATCGGGATGATGTGATCGGATACATTCGCTCAACCGGATTTTTTAACAATAAATCCACCAATATTCTTGCCTGCTGTAAAGATATCGTTGAGAGATTTAATGGAGAAGTCCCGGGAACTCTCGAAGAACTGATCTCTTTGTCCGGTGTGGGTCGAAAAACAGCGAATGTGGTCCTGAACCATATTTTCCACGTTCCTGCCATCGTGGTGGATACACATGTGGGACGAATTTCCCGCCATCTTGGTCTTACACAGGAAAAAGACCCGGCAAAAGTAGAATTCGCCTTAATGAAGATATTGCCCGAAGAAACTTGGATCCCATGGAACCATCAATTAATTAAACATGGCCGCACTGTTTGCATCGCGCGCCGACCACAATGTGGACAATGTCAGTTACGGGCGCTGTGTCCCGGGTCCATACAACAATTGACAGTTGACCATCCTTCGCCAAGGCTTCGGGTCGGCAGGCAAAGGACAATTGAAAATTGAAAATCAAGATCTTTAGCTTTATCATATTATTATTATCTCTACTGTTTGCCACGCCCAATAAACAGCTCACTTTAGATAATGTTTATGTTTATTATGCGGAAAATGATGCAAAGATCGCGGAAGCCAGCGCAAAGATCGTGAATAAACAGCTATTGCGTTTAAGCGAACAATATCATTTAGATGTAAGACCGCTACATATCTATATTGCCGATAATTCCGATACATACAAACAATATTCAGGATCTTCTTCTCCCGTTTGGAGTGTTGGACTTGCCTCTGATGACCGAATGTTGGTTAAAAGTCCCTCATTTAGCAGACAAACCATTCGAGATTTTCAGCAAACTTTGCTCCACGAGACCGTTCATCTTGCCGTTGATGGCATACCGCTTCCGGTCTGGTTCAATGAAGGTTTGGCGCAATATGAAGCCGGGCAATTCTCTTTGCACAAACATGTTCTTGTAAGTCGGGCGTTCTGGGGACAACATCTGATGTCCTTTTATCAGATCGGGCATCTCATGCAGATGGAACAAGGAAAAGCCGAGATCGCCTATGCCCAAAGTGTGGCAATGATAGATTATCTGATCGACTATTTTGGGGTGGGACTTGTAAGCAAATGTCTGATCTATACTAAAGAATATCAGGATTTTGAGAAAGGTTTTAAAAATGCCTTCTTAATGGATACACAGACTTTCGAAAAGCACTGGCGTGAAAAAGCCAAAAGCCAATATCGTTTCTATATTTTGCTTAGTCAAAATAATTTCTTCTGGGTGATCACACCCATATTGCTCATTTTAGGATTTATCCTGACTAAAACAAGACGTAGAAAACTCCTTAAAGAGTGGGAAAATGCCGAGCCCGACAGCGAAGATCCCGAAAATTGATTTTCTGTTTTTTTATTCTATTATTTCAAGCACTTTTATATTAGCTTAGCGGCAATTCCGCTATTTGCGGCAATAAGTAAAATAAATGAAAGACCTTATGAATAATATTAAATATTTGATCCTACCCTTTTTGTTGATCTTCACCGTATACCTTCAAGCTGATGATATCAACCTATACGGGAACTTAGTCAATGGTCGTGGAAACATAGAAAAATGTGCTAACTTAAGAATAAAATTATACGTCAATTCAAAAGCGAAGGCATTGACTTACACCGATGAAAACGGTGCTTTTTCTTTTGTTTTTACCGGTATTGCGGATGCTAACACCGACAAACCCGGAGACTTTAGCCTGGATCAGAATTATCCCAATCCTTTCAATGATAAAACCGCACTTCCTTATAGCATTCATTCATCCGGATCGCTTAAGCTTGATGTTTATGATATTCGTGGCCATAGAGTACGCTCCATTGTTCAAGATTATCATTCGGTCGGCCAATACTCATCCTACTGGGACGGAAGAAATGAGATGGACCAACGTTGTTCTCAGGGAATCTACTTCTATGTCCTTGAAATGAACGGACACACCGAGATCCGCAAAATGTCCTTAATGAACTCAGACTTTATTAGTACGCCTATGATCGTGAACGGCGCACCTTTACTCGCCAAACCCGCCGGCGAACAGATCGTGAAACTGGTTATTGAAGATGATGATATCGAAAATAAAACATTGTCCTACACTTATGCAAGCATCCCTGGCACACTGAATCTTGCTGATATCCCTATCCATGTTTACGCTCATCTTGCCGTAAAACCGGATTCATTATATGTCATGGAAGGAGGAGATGCTTTTGATACTTTGGACATTTACTTTGAGAAACCTTTCACCTTAGCCTCCAATGATCTTGAACTTAATTGGGAATTTACTCCCGATAGTACAGTCGCGATCCACTACAAAAAAGTCAATAAAAGTTCAATAACACTCAATATTAAAGAAGATGATGGGACCTTTATCCTGTCTTCAAAGATCAATTTCAATTTTGATCGACGCGCTTCGATCTGGCCGCACAAACTCCGTAGAGCCTATATTGATATTCCTTATTCACATGACATCAAGATCGAAAACAATCAAGGTAATGTCCAATTGGCTTTGAAAAATTCATTACCTACACCTTTCGCACTGAATAATAAAACCATTCAGGGAACCGCAACAGGGATATCTGAGACTATGCTGTATTTTGACCTGGTGGATGACAGGAATGTTACTATGGAAGATTCGGCACTCCTAATCGTTTCTCGTCCCGAAGACCTTACATTCAATGACTATGTAGTTGACGTTCTGGAAGAATATCATCGCGATGGTCGCTATCCCTATAGTTGGGTCAGCGGATATAGTGGTGTAACACGTGATCTATATTACAAAGATAGCAGGATCGCGAATGCTAACCCGGACAGTTCGCATAGTACTTATTGTTGTGGTTTAACCTTCGAGGTCTATTTTAGAAGCATTTCACGACTAAATCAGTATCTTGGACTCGGTGAGGATATCAACGGAATGACATCCACAAACTTCAGAAATTTTATTTCTATTTGGTTCGTTCAGAACACATTGGGCGATGGCCCCGGACTTGCACTAGAGACTTATGGATTAGGTGATAAAATAGCAGATATGAAAAATGTTCAAAAAGGTGATTTCGT
>JAUVKP010000214.1 GCA_030596185.1 Fidelibacterota bacterium
GGTTATTATTATCGCTGGTCATACATGGATTCAGCAATTTTCACTCAGGACGAATCAGCAATTTTTTATTTGCCGCTCAGAACTCAATTTGATATTTATTCTTTTCATGTCCAAGCTGTTGATAACGACAGTTTAATGGACCCCACAGCGGCTATAGTTTCATTTCCTGTTTACAACTCTCCTCCAGAGGTAGAATGGAAACTTAATTCTCTTCCGACCAGTACCCGAACGGAAGATTCATTACATTATTCTTTTACTCATCATTCATTCTTTTGGGATATTTCCGATATTGACGGACAAGAGACTGTAACAGATATATATTATGCATTAGATGATACAAGTAACTGGCAATGGCTTGATGGAAGCGAGCGTCAGATTATGCTTACCGATATTTCTGAGGGAAAACATAGATTATATTTAAAAGTTTCAGATATTGCAGGTGCGGAAAGTAACATGATCTCGTTCCCTGATCCAAATAGTGATGATTCAATGATCGAAAGCTGGATAGTCAAAGAACCTATTGGTGATATATTGATCGTAAATGATTTTCCGGGAGATCAAGTCGCTTACACTCATCAAAATCTATACAAAAGTATCATGAATGATATAGTGGGTGAAACGGGTTATTCTGTTTGGGAAATTGGTGGTGCCAGTACCAATACTGCCAATGTGATTCCTTACTCTGCTGAAGATGTTGAATTTAATCTAAGTACATTTTCGAAAGTATTTTGGTTCACCTTCCGTGGATCAAATTCATTAAATGAGGCTTCGTTAGCTCTAACTCGTTTTGTAGCAAATGATGGTATTTTATTTATGAATAATGCATCAAAAAGCTTTCCAGATACAACATGGACATTTACTGATATTGCATCATATTACAGATATAGTTCTACTGGAAGAATATATCCGGGAGTAAATATCATTGCTACATGGGAAGACACTACTTTAAATAATAATTTAGAATTAAAAGTTTCATCTACTATAGCAGATAGATTGTATGCAATTGAGCCAGGAAATCAATCAACCTTACGCTATTTCTTTGAACATGATTCCTTGAATACAAGTGATTATTCAGGTACTCCTCCAATAATGATTGAAACACCGATCGGTACCGGGAAATGCTATTATATGTCAATACCTCTATTTTATTTAAACGGTAACGATAACTTAGATGATCTTTTTAAACATGTCTTTGAGATAGATGAGTAAAATGAAAAAATACTTACGACACATTGCGGTTTTCATTTTAATGAGCTTTACTGTATTCGCGCATGCAGCTACGATCCGCGGAGTCGTTACAGATGCCGAAACGAAAGAACCTATGGCAGGTGTTAATATCATCCTGAGAGGTACTTATTACGGTGCCGCCACCTCCATGGACGGATCTTTTACCGTTACGGGCATGGGCGAAGGTACTTATGATATGATGGTATCCATGATCGGTTATAAACAACATATGCATGGTGGAATTGAGTTAAAAGAAGGCGATAATATCCGTATGGATATTGCTCTTGAAACTACGGTTCTTGCGCTGGGTGAAGATGTTATCGTTGTTGGTGAAAAACCTTTGATCGATGCTACTTCAACAGCCTCATCCGTCACCGTTTCAGCTGATGATCTTATGGGCAAGATCGTGGAAAGCATTGCCGATATCGTTGGTCAACAGGCCGGTGTATCCACATCGAACAATGAGATCCATATTCGTGGTGGACGTGTAGATGAAAGTCAATTCATTGTTGACGGACTTTCCATTAAAGATCCTTTAACAGGCAAAACATCAAGTTTATACGTAAATCCAAATGCTATTGAAGAACTTGAGATCATTACCGGTGGTTTTAACGCCGAATATGGTCAAGCCATGTCCGGTATTATTGATGTCAAACTTAAAGAGGGTGCTGCTAATCTTGAGGGTTCCTTCGGTTATAAAACAGATCAGATATTTGGTGCCAATAGTTTATCAACAGATAATGTTGAATTCACTTTAGGTGGACCTATCACAAAGGGAAACAGCAAATTATTACCCGGTTATCTCTCATATTTTGTAAGTGCTTACCTTTTTCTCTCCGATTCTTATTTACCCGGATCGAATCAATTATATCCCTATCGTGAATGGATGAATGCTTTTACTACCCGTCAGGAAAATAATCTTTCCACTATGGCAAAGCTCTCTTGGAATCTTCGGCAAAAATATAAATTTTCTATCTCCTACAATCAATCTGCCAGAGTTAATCAGGGATACTTTACAAGCGGTTCTTATCCCTATGCTTATCAGAACATCCTTGATAATTATCCAACCAGTACACAGGAATCCAAAGTCATAAATGCCCTATGGACACATACGATCAACCCGAAATTATTCTATACGGTCAATGCCGGTTATTTCTTTACATCTTTCCATAAAGCGGTTCAAAATAAGCATTGGACTGAATATGAAGAAATTCTTGATATTGACCCCAATGAATATTTAACAAGAGATGAATTTGGGAATGTTGTTGTTTTTACAGGTGATGAATTTTGGGATCACGGCGATGCACCTTATTGGTATGATTACTGGAGTAAAAATTATACTCTCTCAAACAATTTCACCTATCATCCAAGTACAAAGCACAAAATGAAAGCCGGTATTGAGCATCGCTTTACAGAAATGCAGATAGTTGATATCTATAAACCCTGGCTCGGTTCTGGATTAGGTGAAAGTTACGATTATTATAATGTCAAACCTTCTGACGGCTCAGTTTACCTTCAAGATAAGATCACCTTTGAAGGCATGATAGCCAATATCGGTATACGTTACGACTATTGGTTTATTGGTAAAGAAATTACAGAAGCTATGATGGACCCGGATCTATTAACGATTACTCAAGCCGGACGGGAACGTTATTTTGAAGAAACCGGTAATTTATTCGGTGCAAGATTTAAAGGACACGTAAGTCCGCGTCTGGGTATCTCCCACCCTGTCACCGATAATGATGTACTCTATTTTAATTACGGACATTTTTCACAGCTTCCGACTTACAACTATGTTTATGCAAAATTAAATACGGTATCGGATAACCCTTATAGTCTTATTGGTAACCCGAATCTTGATCCCAAGACAACCGTAGCATACGAAATTGGTTTAAAGCATAAATTCTCGGCAGCATCCGCCATTGAATTTAAAGCTTACTATAAAGATATGTTCGATTATGAAACCGCTCAGACGATCACTTCTTTTAATCC
>JAUVKP010000171.1 GCA_030596185.1 Fidelibacterota bacterium
CCCATCAATGCGATCTTCATATCGCGATAAGGGAAGACTACTTTCAAGCCAGCCTCTATTTCTTCCCGGTCGGTAGCGTAATATGCGATCTCATTTGCTGTGATCATCTCATAATACCAGTCTGACATGGTATCATAGACAACTTTTTCGCTTATACGAACATCGTTGTATCCACAATTGAATTCATACAGCACACCTTTGCGTTTATGAGTATAATTCATATTAAGATGCAGGGTGTTACCCGGAATGTAATGCAAGAGACCGAGGAAATTATCTTCGCGTTTAATATCCTGAAATGAATAAGATACACTTCCAACCCAGGATTCATTTATTGTTGGGTGATAGGGGAGAGCCAAGCCACCCTCAAAATGTCGATTGGAAGAAGCATAAATTTGAGCGTTCAAAGTTGGGTGATAGCCTGTGGCATTTGACCAGTATTGTTTAAAGAAAAGATCGGCATTCAAGAAAGAAGTCACTGTTGATTTCAGGTCTACGCGATAGTAAAATCGCGTCATATCCCAATTCCCCTGTTCAACGGGATAAGAGCCTCCATCTGTGATCTGTGCTTGGGAATGCTCATAATTAGTTTCACCCAGCAGTCTACTACCAAGATCAAAGTTTGCAGAAAAGCCAAACCCTTGGATGTTTTGCAGGCGTTCTTCACTTGTTTCAGCATAGGTCAGTAGAGAGCGGTCCAATCCGCGAATTCGCATAAAGATAGGGGAGCGGCCTTGCTCCAGACTATATCTCTTTGTTCCAATATCTTCCTTGTACTGAAAATAAGATCCCATTAAACCTAAAGAGGACTTTTTACCTTGCATGCTGATTGCCGGGCGGATATGCAAGTCATTGCGTTTGATATTGGGTTTGGGGAAGACGGATTTAAATTGCTCATCCACATTATAAAAAATATCAACAGCCATGCGCGTATTTTTTGAAAGTGGATATGAGAAAATGATATTCCAGTCAATGCCGTTCAGGTTAAAATCACCGCTCGTGCTATCAGCAAAGTAGAAGGGGATATCAATATTTGTTTCGGCATTATGCAACCAGAGTTTATTCTTGCGTACTTCGTTACGATAGGCAAAGCGGCCTGCAAATATTAAACCGTTATTCATTTCCGTGAAAGCTGAAACGGCAAGATTCTGATAATGCTTTGCCTCCGGTGTGAATGGCAAGCGGTAATTACCACCACTGTTGTTATAGCGATATTGAAAAGCATATGAGTAGGGGATATTCTCACTTGAAAGATAGGCCGGATTTCTATTGGGTAATTGTGCCGTGAAGTCCGAAAGAATATCAAGATATAGGTATTCGCTAGACGGTGTTTGTGCCAAAACGATACTCATGATAGCTAAAAGAAGAAGTGATTTTTTCATTCTGCCACCTCCTCTTGGATCCAACCCGGAGTGGGTGGTTTAAGAACATGAAAATCCAGAGAACTGTTATTGTTGTCCATTAGGATCATTCTTCCTTCTTCATATCGGTCAATATAGCGTTCAACAGATTGACTGGAGTAAGCAGGAATTCCACCAGTTAAACCGCCATCAATACTTTCATCAACTCGTTTCATATTGAATTCTGCGACATTATCCCGGTACTCAATACCGTCGACCACACTTTGTTTAGGCAGGAGGATACAATTAAATTCATCATAACCTAATTTAAAAGGTTCTTTTACATCCATCAGCAACACAGCATTATTGAACACCGAATAAAGAAAATCAATTCCGTATTTATGATGGATCTGGATCATGTTTGTGACTGAATTATTATCAACATCTCCTTTGTCAGCTACGTAATATTCAAAATCCGCATCCAGCAAGTTTACGCTATTGATAGGATATGGAGAATGATCAATGGCATCCTGGGCAACCACAATTAATTGTCCCGGTTCAATGGGGTAATCATCTCCATCACCCGGAAACATGTAAGCATGTACCGCATGAATAACACTGTCATCGGCGAATCCATATTCAACATCCGCAATGAGCAAGCTGTCCAGATAAATGGTTTGAGAACTGTTATTGTAGATCTCAGTGAACTGGTCATGAAAATATTGCGGGACCGGATTGGCAATAGCACCGGTGTAGTATATTTCGGAGATCACCAGGGCACTGGTCCGAGAGGTTTGAGCGATAATGCTCAGATCCAGTGTATCATTATTTTCTATAAAAAGAGAGGTGTCTTGTAACTGACCGTTAATAATGATGATCTCTGTTAAGTCTACTCGATTTCCCGAAGCTAAAATGTTATATCTATCGGGGAGCAAGTTATGGAATAGTACTATGCCCAGAGAATTTGTTTGCGCTTCGTGTATATCTCCATATGTAATGGACTGCATGGTTACATTTGCGCCGCTGACAAGACTGTCCATTCCTTCGGCCGTCGTATCAATAATTGTCACTTGAGCCGAAAAACGCATAGATGTCGGGGGTGTAATATCCAGTGTGCAGCTTAAGGCGACCAGCAAGATCAAGAAGAATACGGAAAGTGAGATAAGTTTGAATGGAATTTTCATATTTTTCCTCATTTTATACTCCTTCCCTGAAAGAGTTGATCAATCTTTGTACTGACCTCTATTCCAAAATACAGCGCCGGATTTTCCATGGTGTAAGATTGGGTCGTGGAACGTATTCGCTGATACAAAGGTCGTGAATTAAAGAAGTTATTCACATAAAAAGAAAATTCTGATGCTTTGCCGAGTGATTTGGAGACCCTGAAATTGAAGACCCAGATATTCTTTCTGTTCTCTTCAAGATACCAATAATCGTCATAGGTTCTTTTATATGAAGAGCTTGTTATAGCAGCTCGTTCCGCTTCGTTGAAAAAGACCTGCTCGCCATAAACATTTAGATATCCTACAGCAAGAGAATCGTCCAGTCCGATATAACGGTCCTTGTCAAAAACGACTTGCTGAGCCGAAAACGTTGCCCATGCACCCAGTTCTTTGATCTTGAAATCTAAATTATAATTGATATAGCATTTTTCACGTTCTATGGTTACGGGTGAAAAGAAAGGATTTACATCTTTCCCAACATTCGGATCATAAACATAACCCCGATAATCATAGGAATTATCTTTCCAGCTGTAGGTGTAATTATATGCTGCTTGAATACGTAAACGTAAATTTAGCGGTGTAATAGGTTTTGTCTTAATAGAAACTTCTATTCCCTTGGTCTCCAGAGTTAAGGAATTCTCGTATATTGAATATGTGGTGGAAATAGAATCCTTAATTGGGGGATCAATTTCCGAGATCATATAATCATATTTGTACACAAAAATAGGCATTTTTCCGGTTGAGGCAAATCCATTATACGTAGTATTGGAATAGCCGGTAATACTTAGTCCAATATCTCCGATACGCTGATCGATACTTGCTTCCCATTTCATCTGATTAGATGCTTTTAGATTAGGATTTTCCTTTGAATAGATATAGGTGGAAATAATAACCAGCGAATCCACGATATTATTAACATCATCCACATCCATATAGATAGGATTCGGATGCAGCATTGCCATGGAAGGTGCTTTGGATGTTTCACCATAGCCTAATCGTATCTGAGTTGTTTTAGTGGGATATAAAACAAGATTCAAACGTGGATTAAAAAATATCCCATAATCTTTAGCCAGTAATTTTTCCTTCCCATAGGCCTCAATTCTGGC
>JAUVKP010000235.1 GCA_030596185.1 Fidelibacterota bacterium
CCCATAGTAATTTTAGTTTTTGGGTTAAAACCCGATTTGTTTGTTGTCAATACCACGGCATAAATGCCGTGGTAACTCATAATCGATAATAATATCACAACCCTGAGCTTGTCGCCTGCCGGTCGTAGCTCCGAAAGGAGCGTAGACTGGAAGGGTTTAATAAAAGATACCCGGTATGAAATGCCGGGACATGGGATAACAAATACTTCCAACTCCGAGCTTGATGAGGGGTTGAATCAGAATGTAAAGACAAGGCTGCCTACTCATCATAGCCTTTATGCGGGATGATACCTCTACCAAGATAATTAATTAGTAGTGGAACAAGTGCTTGTTTACAAACGATAAACCCAGTGGAAATCACAATAAAAAAATGTATATTAGGACATGATGAAAAAACACACAAAAATACTATTATCCATACTCAGTATTCTTTTACTGTTGTCTGCCTGCACAGAACCCGAAGAGTTTGACAATGTCTTAATTGGCTCATGGAAATATATTGATTACCAAACTGATGATTGGGAAAAAATCATTTTTCAAGAAGACCTTGATTATCGTTTAGAAAATTACAGTGCCAGTACAGCGGGAATTGTTGCTATCACAGGAACCTATGCATATACGGATACGACCTACACATTTGAAAGACGACATTATCCTGATATTGTTTTTAAGTATGTTGTTTCCGGCGATAATTTATATGTTTATCTCGGCAAAACTTATATTCGCCAGTAATAAGGAATTCTATTCATTTATCACTTAAAAAGAAATAGCGAAACTATAAAAATAATTGTAAATTATATGCTGAACATGATATTGATTATATGAGATCTGAAATCATCAATCCGGAACTTGGGTCCTTAGAAGAAGAGCTTGAATTCACGCTCCGTCCGCGTTCGTTAGACGAGTTTATCGGTCAGAAGAAACTGCTCGAAAAATTGAAGATCTATATCGAAGCGGCATGTAAACGAAACGAACCGCTTGATCATGTTCTTTTGTTTGGCCCTCCGGGATTAGGCAAGACAACGCTGGCAAATATTATTGCCAATGAACTGAATGCCGGGTTAAAAGCAACGTCGGGACCTGTCCTTGAGAGAGCGGGTGATCTTGCCGGAGTCCTGACCAATCTTGAAAAGGGAGATGTGCTTTTTATTGACGAAGTGCATCGTATGAACAGGGTGGTCGAAGAGTACTTATATTCTGCAATGGAAGATTTTCGTATTGACATTATGATCGATAAAGGGCCAAGTGCCCGAAGTATACAGCTGAATCTTGAAGGTTTCACCTTAGTGGGTGCAACAACGAGAGCCGGGTTATTGACATCGCCGATCCGCGACCGTTTCGGTATCACTATGCGTATGGATTACTACACGCATAAAGAATTGATACAGATAGTTATGCGCTCAGCCAAACTTCTCAATGTGAATATCACAAAAGAAGGTGCAGTTGAGCTGGGCAAACGCTCACGGGGAACACCCCGGATAGCGAACCGTATCTTGAAACGCTGTCGTGATTATGCAGAAGTAAAAGGCGATGGAGTGATCACAAAAGAAATTGCTGATCTTGCATTACAAATGCTTGAAATTGACGAGATCGGTCTGGATAGTATGGATAGGCGAATACTTTTGACATTGGTGAATCATTTTGAAGGTGGTCCTGTAGGTTTGCAGAACCTTGCAGTTGCCATCGGTGAAGAAGCAGATACCATTGAAGAAGTATATGAGCCATTTTTGATACAAGAGGGTTTTTTGCAACGTACTGCACGGGGACGTGTTGCACTTGACAGGACCTATAAGCACCTGAATCTTAAGAGACGTAAACCCAATTCTCAGGGGAGTTTGTTCTATGACGAAGTTTGAGATCTTCAATACGCAGCCCAAGGCATTTAGACTATCGGATTTTGATTTTGATCTTCCTGCTGAACGTATAGCCCAATATCCGAGCGATAAACGCGGTGAAGACCGTTTGATGGTTGTGGACCGTCAAAAAGGAACCTATACACATCATGAATTTTCGGAAATTAAAAAATATCTGAAACCAACAGATTGTATGGTTTACAACAATACAAAAGTATTTCCTGCACGTTTGTTCGCTTCAAAAGATAAAACCGACTCAGAGGTGGAAGTATTTTTACTGCGTTCTCTCGAAGATCAGATCTGGGAAGTATTGGTTAAACCCGCTAGAAAAGTACGAATCGGAAATAAACTACGCTTTACTGATAAGATCTATGCCGATGTGATCGACAATACGATTTCCGGTGGCCGTGTGATCCGCCATAATTGCTCTAAGGCAACGTTTATGAAATATGTTATGGCAACAGGAAAATCACCTTTACCACCCTATATCAAACGCGAAAGCGAAGATCTGGATAAAGAACGGTATCAAACCGTAATGGCCAAAGAACTGGGTGCTGTTGCAGCCCCGACTGCCGGATTGCACTTTACCGATCCTATGTTGGCCCAGATCGAGAAAAAAGGCACTAAGATTTTGAATATCACTTTGCATATTGGTCTTGGAACTTTCCGTTCGGTACAGGTCGAAGATCTGCGTCGCCATCAAATGGATTCCGAATATTTCAAGATAGCTAAAAAAACAGCTTCGATGATCAATACAACAAAAGCTAATGGTGGTCGTATTATTGCGGTAGGTACATCAACGGTTCGAGCCTTGGAATCATCTTTGATATCAGGTACGGATGTAAATCCTAAAACTACATGGACAGATAAATTCATTTATCCGCCTTATGATTTTCAGGTTGTCGATGCACTGATCACCAACTTCCATCAGCCAAAATCCACCTTGATCATGATGGTATCAGCCTTGGCCGAACATGATCTTATTATGGATGCTTATGCAGAAGCCGTGAAAGAGAAATACAATTTCTATTCATATGGCGATGCAATGCTAATAATATAGTGACTGATAACTAGTGACTGGTTTCAAATAAATGGAGG
>JAUVKP010000202.1 GCA_030596185.1 Fidelibacterota bacterium
TCCATAGCTTCAGCGAAGGATGGAGTCGCCCCTACATCTCAGGAATAATAATGGCGACATTTCACGGTCCTGTCGATGTTATGTATTTTGCCGCAATATTACTTTCAAAGCAAAAAACATTTATGTAAATTTCGGACGTGAAATTGTAACTGGAGGATACTGATCAATGCCGGCGTATATCGTAATGGGCGCCCAGTGGGGCGATGAAGGAAAAGGGAAGATCGTTGATGTTCTTGCCGAAAAGATGGATTTTGTTGTACGGTTCCAAGGTGGAGCGAACGCGGGTCATACCGTGATCCACGGGGATACCAAGTACGTTACCCATCTTATCCCTTCTGGTGTTATTTCAGGTAACTCGATCAATATTATCGGAAACGGTTGTGTCGTAAATCCTACGACATTGCACGAAGAGATGGAAACCCTGCGTAAACAGGGCATAAGTATTTCTCCCGATAAATTCATCGTGTCACCGTCTGCTCATATGGTATTACCCATCCATGAATACCTGGATAGAGCCCTTAATGAAAAAATAGGGACCACTAACAGGGGTATAGGACCGGCATACACTGACAAGGTTCGAAGGACCGGTATCCGTTGGGAAAGTGCATGCGACGGTAGCTTTGAGGAAACCTACCGTGAGCACCTTAGCTTCGTTGAGAAGCTCTATGCAATTGTTGAGAAAGAAGAAATCCAAGCCCTGAGAGATGGCATACCCGAACTGGTTAAAGCGGTGGAACGCTTGAGACCCTACGTACGGGATGCACGCCCACTCCTCGCAGAAGCTGCAAAAAATGGCAGCAAAATTTTATTCGAGGGAGCACAAGGGACGTTTTTAGACATCGATCATGGGACTTATCCATTTGTCACTTCTTCCAACACCAGCATTGGAGGTGCTTATACCGGAAGCGGTATATTCCTCGATTTTGACAAGCGGATCGCGATAGTAAAATCGTATACGACCCGCGTGGGTGAAGGTCCATTTCCGACCGAATTATTTGATGAAACAGGCAAAGCCCTGAGAGATCACGGAAATGAATACGGAGCTACGACCGGACGTCCAAGACGTTGCGGCTGGCTTGATCTTGCCCTACTAAAAGAATCATGCATGATCAACGGATTCAACTACATTGTTTTTTCGAAGATAAGCTGTTTATCCGGCTTCGAAACCCTGCAAGTTGCGATCGATTACAATTCTGATGGAAGCCCGGTGTACAAGGAATTTCCCGGTTGGGAAGAAGATGTCCTTGGCTATACCGAATACGACAAACTCCCGGAAAATTGCCGGAAGTATATTGAGTTCGTAGAAGACTTCTTGGGCGTACCTATCGGAATAGTGTCTACGGGACCAGACCGTGATCATGTGATTGAACGTCAACCTATTTTTTAGCTAAACATTAGCTCAGATCCCCGTACATGTGACATATGAATACGTATGTGATGCGTTGGTGTGTGAAAATTTATTATTATTGAAATAAAATGTTTGATCGTAGAAACAAGGCATTGCCTTGTCTCTGCAACGGTATATTTTAATAGAACATATTTTACCCCCAACGCTTTCCATATTTCTTTACCACGGGTATTCCCGTTTGTGGCATTTTTCATGCGTATTTCCTCACACGTCGGGATCATCAGTATCGGTTACAAATTACCCTAACTGAAACTGAAAGGAAAAATCATGAAAAATGCGAATTCGGCAATCAATTCACCGGCACCCACCTTCACCATTGAACGTACATCCAGATTTACACCTCAAGAGGAAAGAGCCAATGCTTTTTCTCACTTGTTTGGAAGTCTTTTGTCGATCTATGGTCTTGTTTTGTTGTTATTTTATTCCATCCGGCTGGGAGAAGCGTCAGCTATTATCGGTGCTTCTATCTTTGGAGTGTCATTGATCACTCTCTACATATCCTCTACTTTAACACATGCCCTTCCGACCGGCAGAGCAAAGAACGTTTTTCATAACATTGATCAGATCGCGATCTACTTTTTGATCGCGGGGACTTATACTCCCTTTGCTTTCATGTTGAAAGGTGATTGGGGTCTATTAATACTGGGGATTGAATGGGCGCTTGCTATAAGTGGCATAGTCTTGAAATTGCTTATGCCAAGCATCTTTGAAAGGGGTGTGAACATTCTCATCATTGCATCTTATGTGATCATGGGGTGGTTGGCAGTATTTTTTCTAATTCCCTTATACCGGAATATTGATCCGGTTGGCGTTAATCTGATCTTTCTTGGTGGTGCATTTTACACCCTCGGGATCATGTTCTTTAGAGCAAAGAATATCAGACAAAATCATTTGATCTGGCATCTGATGGTTATAGCAGGATCTGCCGTGCATTGGTGGGCAGTGATGAAGTATGTCTTGAATGCGTAAAACGTGAGACCCCCCTTCGCTGAAGCTTCCCCCTCCGCTCTTCGAGCTTCGAAGGACAAGACGGAGGGCAGGCGTGAGACGTAAAATGTAAGACGTAAGACCCAGCCTTCACCGCAGTAGCGGTTACGACCGGCAGGCGTAAAATGTGGAGACACGCCATGGCGTGTCCCTACAAATACAAACGATAAAACGTAAAGCCACACCTTGGTGTGGCTTTACTGTATAACAATAAAATATTAGATTATTTCAACATTTCTTCCGTATCAAAATTGCGATACGGAGTCAATTGCTTAAAGATAAAATCGTGTTCTTTACTTCCGTCCACGAAGGTTTCGGCAAGGATCTTGCCTAAGCCCGGACCCAGCATGAAGCCTTGTCCGCACATACCAATGGCAAGAAGATTGTTCTCAATATCCTGATTGATCCCAATGAGCGGGAAACCGTCCGGTGTCATGGGATAAAGGCCGCGCCAGGTTCGGCGAACACGAAGATTTCGCAAACGCGGATAAATATCGATCATACGTTTAACAACCTGCGGCAGGAATTCAGATGTATTATCGCAATCCAGACCGGATCTGACCGGTAGGGGTGTGATGCAAAAAACGATCTGTCCTTCACTGTTTTGGTAAAAATAGTAATTCTTTGATGTATCGGCCGGGCGAATATCGACGATCATGGGATCGAAAAGATGTTTCACCGGTTGAGTTATACCCGCCTCGTGCGAATCGGGATAAACAGGGAAATCCTGGCCTGTCAATAAACCGAGATCTCTACCAAAGGCACCTGCGCAATTAATGACTAGTCCGGCAGAATAACATTCGCTAGAAGTATGGACTTCCGTGATCCGTCCGTTTTTAGTTTTTATTGATGTGACCTCTTCATTAAAAAAGAAATCAGCTTGGGCTTTTTTTGCCAATTGATAGTAAGCGTCCGCTAGCATCATGGGAGA
>JAUVKP010000282.1 GCA_030596185.1 Fidelibacterota bacterium
ATATACTAAATCACAGGGCCATAAGCAAGTACACGGATGATGGATTATGAATTATGGATTATGATTGAATCTTAGATTTTAAATTAGGCGTCCTTTTATACAGCCTACTGTCAACCGTCAAGTGTCAACTTCAGTCATTCTGTCTTGTCCTGAAATAGTTCTACAGTTTATAACTATTTTCTATGCTTCTTGATGTACTTCATTTGGTGTTTTCATCTGTAAAGCTAAATGAAATCTTTTTAGATTATATAGATTTATTGCCTGGGCACATGCTTTCTTGACTTGATTGATATCGTTAAAGTAAAAATCGAGATAGAACTCATTCTTTAAAATACCATTAACTCTCTCAGCTATAGCATTTTCATAGCAGTTTCCTTTGGCAGCCATAGAGATTTTGATATTATATTTTGAAAGTATATCAGTGTAGACATTACTGCAGTATTGGATTCCTCGATCTGAGTGATGTATCAAATCATGGCTGAATGGTAGTTGTTTAAGTGCCTTTTTAAGAGTTCTTACGCAACCTTCCAGCTCCAAGCTATTACTAACATCATACCCAACTATCTTTCTTGAAAATGCGTCGGTAATCAGAGCCAGATAACAAAATCCTTCTCTTGTTCTTAAATAAGTAATATCAGAAACCCAAACCTTATTAGGGCCCTCAATTTTTTTCTCTTTGATCAGGTTAGCATAGGTGTTAAACCTATGTTTAGAGTTAGTTGTAACTTTATATTTACGTCTTGGTTCAACTAGCATCTGTTGACTTCGTAGCAGATCAAAAAGCTTATCCCTGCCCATTTTTATACCATGCTCAGTAAGAAGAGGACGTAGATAATGATATAGCTTCCGTCCTCCCTCTCTAGGAAGGACTTCTCTTCTTTCCTGTATTAAGCTCAAGACCTTCTGCCTATCTGTTCTTTGGATCTGCATACGACCTTTAAGCTTATAATAGCTATCTCGACAATAACCAAATTTTTGGCAAACATTCTCTATATTAAGGCTCATTACTTTCCGCCTTTCGATTGCTTTGAAGATCGCTTTGACTCTAACTTTTTTTTTAGATCTTCGACATTGTTAAAACCAAGTTCATCGGATAATGCTTCCAGATAGATATCATTTACAAAAAGCTTTAAATCCTTTTCTACTACTAGTTCTTTAAGCCTGGAGATTTGCTTCTCAAGTTCCTTTATCTTGTCTTTTTCACCCATAGTTTCAATACGTATACACTTATTCAATAATGAATACTTATCGTATTTACGTATCCACCGATAAAGAGTTCCAATGCCAATCCCATAAAATTGACACACTTCATTCTTATTAAATTTACCTTGTTCAATTTCTGAAAGTACTTTTAAACGAAAACTTTCGCTGTACTTCTTTACTGTCCTGCTGTCTTTTAACATAATTACTAAATATTATGTAGACTCTTTTCAGGACGAGACATTCTTATTCTTATTCCTTGTTCGTTATTCTATATTCCAAACGCTTCCTTGATCCTATCCACATAATCCAACTTCTCCCAGGCAAAAAAGCCAACCACTTTAGTGCATGATGGCTTGTTGCAGTTAATGAGTTTTTCTGAGTTTTCAGGATCGTAATGCACTTCCACTTCTTCTTCGAAAGGCTCCCTCCCAAAATGTCCGTAGGTGGCTGTTTTTGTAAAAATGGGGTTCTTGAGTCCCAGTCGTTTGATGATGCCATGCGGGGTAAGGTCAAATATGCTGTCAAGGACTTCAGCGATCCTGCCATCACTCATGATCTCGCCATTCTTATCTTTTACTTTTGCAGTGCCATAGGTATCTATGTTCAGGCCAACATGATCTTTTTTGCCGATGGCATAAGCCACCTGTATGAGTGCCTCATCGGCCACGCCTGCGGCAACGAGGTTTTTGGCGATATGACGTGTGGCATATGCGGCAGAGCGATCCACCTTTGATGCATCTTTTCCTGAAAATGCACCACCGCCATGGGCCCCTTTGCCACCATAGGTGTCGACGATGATCTTTCTGCCCGTAAGCCCGGTGTCACCATGCGGTCCGCCGATCACGAACTTCCCGGTAGGGTTCACATACAGCTTGAAGTCGCCTTTAAACATTTGTTTTGCCTTTTCGGGAATATCAGCGCTGTTTTTAACTCTTGGGATAAGGATCTCCCTGACATCTGTTTCGATCTTTTTCAACATCTTATCATCGTCAGCATCAAAATCATCATGTTGTGTGGATATCACGATCGTGTCAATCCTGATGGGATGCCTGTCATCATCATACTCAATAGTGATCTGCGATTTGGAATCCGGGCGCAGGTAGGTCATCACTTTGCCTTCTTTTCTGATAGCAGCCAGTTCCTGCAGGAAAATATGCGCCAGCTCAATGGGCATCGGCATATAATTAGCCATCTCATTACAGGCATAGCCGAACATCATTCCCTGATCACCGGCACCCTGGTCTTCTGCCTTTTCCCTGTTCACTCCCATATTGATATCGCCGGACTGCTCATGAATGGTGGAAATGACACCACAGGAGTCGGCATCGAACTTATATGCTGATTTGGTATAA
>JAUVKP010000037.1 GCA_030596185.1 Fidelibacterota bacterium
TGAAATGCTGAATTTTTCTTTTAATCGTTTGATCAATGCTTTCATATAATTGCTTTCCTTTTACCAGTTGTAATCCGGCATATCCCAGTTCTTGATGATCTGTTTTTGATTTGCTTTATATTCATCGAAGTTCTTGGCGTAGAGATTCTGCCCTTCGCCTTTTCCGGCTTTGATGATCTCTTTTAATTTTTCGAATCCGGCCAACAGAGCTTCCGGGCGCGGCATACAACCGGTAATATACACATCCACCGGCAAGTATTTATCCAGACGGTTGATCGTATTGTAACTATCCCAGTACATTCCGCCGTTGATCGTACAGCTGCCCAGTGCGACCACATATTTTGGCCCTTGCATCTGTTCGTAGCTTCGAATCACACGTTTTAGGGTTTTTACAGACATGTAGCCACCGATCACGATCACATTGGATTGCCGGGGTGTCGGCCGCCATTGAATACCGTAACGAAATGCATCAAAACGAGGTGTCATTAACGGACGCATTTCGATCGCGCCGCATCCGGTTCCATAACCAAGGATCCACAGGGATTCTGCCCGTGCCCAGTTTAAAAATTTCTCCCAGATCTTATTGGCAGAAGGTTCGTGCACTTTGGGACGTTCCTGGCAGAAATAATCCTGCATGGGATCGACTTCAAACTGCTCCCCGTCCGGTCCGGTTACCATCCTTTTATCAAGATCATTCTTTGACATGTGTTCTATCCTTAATCTTTTTATTTAAACATGAACGTTGTTGCGATCAATGCAATGACCCCGAGGATCAGCGCATACTTGTAGAACCATCGAATAGATTGATCTACCCGGAAACGCGGGAACACCGTACCTACAACGACCGATACCATGTAAAGGATAAAGGCTTTCAGTATCAGTATGCCCCAATTGGTCGCGCCGCCGAAAAAGAGGTTTACAAATAACACGGTCTTTGCCATGGGAAAGATCGCACGATTTGTCTGCAGAACACCCAGAAAAGTGCTATGGAACTCTGTAGGCGGTCCAATGGGGATCTCCTGAGGTGCCAGTACGACATCAAAAGGCGAACGCATCATGCTCCCCAAGAAGGCAATAATCGCAACGACCGTGATCAAAGGGTTGGTCACCATGGTCCAGTTCATGATACCGCCCTGCTGCATGCCAACGATCTCTGTAATGGACAGCGACTGATATTGTACTGCTATACCGAGAAAAGCGATGACCAATGGGATCTCGGCAGCTGTGACCTGTGCCAGTCCGCGTCCGATACCAAGAGCAGAATACGGATGACCGCTTTCTCCGGCACCCAGCGCCATGCCAAGCGTACCGAAAAAGATGAAATACAGCACCAGGACCATGTCACCGGCAAAGGAAAAATTGCTGAAATATTGTGACCCGTAAATCACAGGGATAAATAAATAAACCCCAATACCACCGGTCAGGCGAAAGACCGGGCCCAGATAAAACATGATCCCGTGGGATATATTCGAGCGCAGTGCGTAGTTCTTTACCAGATCAATATAGGGTTGGTAAAAACGAATGCCATGCCGTCGTCCGACGCGTGCACCGATCTTACGGGTAATACCGTTCAGCAGCATCCCAACATTAAAGATGATAAACAGCGATATGACTGCGTAAAGTATTTTAATTGGTTCAAATCCCATGATCTATCCTCCCATCGCAAAGGCATATACAACAAGTATAAATACGATGATATGCACAAGGTATGTTTGACCGTTTCCGGTGTAAAGTTTTCTGATAAAGTCCGCGGTGGAATGGAATAATTCGGAAAGACCATCCCAAAATTTCTCCGCATAGGGTTTGGACAGTACGCCCAGAGCTTTGCGATAATGCGCAAAGAAATTATATCCCACATGTGTTAGCTCAGGACGTGAAGGACGTTCCGCCGCATATACAATATTAAATTGTCCAACTTTTTGGGTTTTGCGATTTGTTAACAACAACCAGCCAAAAACCGCCATAAATACCACACCCGTGATCATCAGAACCCCCAAACCGTCCCAGTGGCCGAAAGCAGTAAATGCAACACCGTTCTGCCAATTGATCGCACCCTGCGGGAAATATTTGATCAGGAAATCACCAACAGGACGCAAGACCATGTTCGGATATGCAGAGAAGAACATGATCGCGAACATGAAAATGACTTGCGGTATCAAGATAGGAAGCGGTGCTTCTTTTACCTTGCGGTGATTATCTTTGAGCTGTCCCAGAAAGATCGTATGGATCAAACGGAAACAGTAGAGAAAAGCGATCAGCCCGCCAATGATAAGCACGACACCTTGCAGAACCCATCCTTTCTCGATGAGCACATTGTAGGTCAACCATTTACCGGCAAAACCGGACAGCGGTGGTACTCCCGAAAGAGCGATAATACCGATCAGCACCGAAATAAAACTTATCGGCATGCGTTTGATCAGTCCGCCCATTTCATACATATTCTTTGTTTTTACTCTCCAGACAACACCACCGATCGCGAGGAAAAGCAGGGCTTTAAAAAGAAAGTGATTCAAAGCATAAGTAATAGATGTCAGCCAACCCAAGTGTGTCATCAGAGTTAATCCAAAAAGCACGTAACCTAAGTTACCTACGGAGGAATACGCCAGTAAGCGTTTTGCATCTTCCTGGTAGATAGCCATCAGGTTACCGCCGAAAACGGTAATGGCTCCCAGCCAGCTTAAAACATAATTAATACTGACATTTCCGATCATGGGATTCTGGATCGCCGACATCACCACGACCAAACCGAACATTCCGGCTTTTAGCAAGATGGCGGAAACCATCGGCGAGACATCGGTTTCGGCTTCACCGTGAGCACCGGGCAGCCAGATGTGCAAGCCCATGGATGCCAGTTTTGTCAAGAAACCGATAACCAGTAAAATATAGATAATGCTCGTGGATTCTGTGATAGAGCTCAATAGAGCCAGATCCAGATTGTTGCCATTTACCGAGAAAAATAAACCCAGACCGCTTAACATAGCATATGCGCCTCCCAGGGAGAAAAGCATATAACTGAGTGCGTGCGGTTTAGCTTTCTTTCCGCGGATAATGAGGAAGTATGAACCCAAGGTCATCAATTCCCAGGCAGTAAAAAATTGCAATGTATTCTCAGCAATCAGCAGTCCGGCCAAGCCGGTATACATCATGACCGCAAAGGGATAAAATCCTACGCGCTTGCCTTTGAAGGCATAACCCGGGATCAGCAAGATAACACCACCTACGAGGAATATGACTCCAAAGAGGAAGCGATAGCCTTCAAGTCCGGGCAGCAACTGCCATGTATAAAATCCCATCAACAAGATAACAAGTGTATTTTTTACCCAGACCGGCAGGAAGTCCAAAACGAACAAAGCTGCGATCAACAACAGGGGCAGATAGAAAATATTCAAACTTCCCGCACCCGGAACGATAGTGGCAGAATAGATGCCCAATCCAAGTACGGCAAGTGTTGCGACGATCACAGGCAATCCCTGAGCAAAGCTGACTTTGATCTTTTCTTTAACTTCACTTTCGAGGATCTTACCAAGCCAGCGAAAGAGATAAACCGCTTCAAGAAGTGTTCCGAGCAGAATAAATGCGATGACGAGGAATTGGTTGTCCTTGGCAAAGATCATGACCATTTGCCATTTTGCAAAGAATGAAGGGAAAGGAGGAAGTCCAACCAGCGCCAAAATAAAAGCACCAAAAGCAAATAGGTAGATCGGCTTCTTGCGCAATGCACCCCAGTCTTCTGTATTCTCTTTATTCAGAATACCGGCTAGCCAGAAAAGTCCGGCCTTGGCAACAAAGTGATTAATGAATAGTCCGCCTGCAATGAGCATGACCATCTTGCCATTGATCGGATAACCAAGATAAACGAGCATTGCAAAAACGCCCGCAACCAGTCCGATCTGACCGATGGAAGAATAACCCAACAAGCGTTTTGCATTTTTCTGCATCAAGCCCATGAGATTGGATGCGACAAAAGTCGTGATCCCGATACCTGCCACTGTGAGCAGTAAAGTTTCGTTCAGTAGAGGAGTGATCTTGTATAAAGCAAAAAGCATTCCCGCGGATGAACCGGCAGCGATCACAGCGACCACGCCACTGTCTACCGCTTCGTAGACATCCAGCGCCCAACCGTTCGCAGGGAAAGGTTTGAGTTCAATGACGATGGCCATGAGCAAGATGAACACAGCGAGTAATGTCGCCTGACTTGAAGCCATATCGAGTGCCACAGCCATGGAGTCAATATGCAGCATACCACTGAAACGATACAAATAGATCGTACCGATTAGAAAAAGTACCGAGGCAATTCCACTCGCGATCATGTACTTAAACCCAGCTGATAGCGTCTTTATATCACGATCGATGCCTATCATGGCAAAGGTCGCAATGGAGGTGATCTCCATGAACACGAATAAATTGAACATATCGCGCGTCATGATCAGTCCGTTTATTCCCATGATCATCATGAGAAAAAGGACCATGGCATTAACCTTGGTCGCATTGAATTTCTTGATCAGATACAAACCGGATAATAGACCCAGCATATTAACTGCCAGAGTGAAGATCGCTTCCTCAAGTCCCATTTGAAGATTGATAGAAAAAGGCGGTTTAAATCCGGCCGTAAAGATCATAGCAGTTTCACTGCCCCCTAAAAGAGCAATTAGCCACTGTGCAGAAATAGCGACCATGGCCGCAAGTACTGCATAAAAGATCGTTAGTGAAACTTTCCTGCCTGCTTTATCAAACAGGGTTAAAAGGAAACCCGCACCCAATGCAAGAATGAATATATAAATAGGATTTACCATTTTAGCTCCTTGAATTCATTGATGTCAAGTGTTCCTTTTTTCTCATACAGTTTGATCGCATAAGACAGCATCAGAGCCGTTACCGCAAGACCTATCACGATGGCTGTTAGAACTAAAGCCGACGGAATGGGATCCACGACAGTATTGACTGCATTAGCCTGATCGACTGCCGAATCAATAATGGGAGCCGTACGATCTTTGAGATATCCGATAGAGACCATGATCAAATGCACACCGGTATCCATAATGGAAAAACCGATGATGATCTTAATAATGTTCTTTTGGGTCAACATGCCCCAAAGGCCGATCATGATCAAAACTAAACCTAAAATTGTGATAAGTGTCATGATTGATCCTTTTGCATATTATTGACGATCCCAACCAATTCAGCGCCCACCTTTAATCCGATAAAGGAATAGATCAATGGAATAGCTCCGGCGCTTAGCAGGGTGCCGAACTCGCCGAGGTCGAGAAAGCGATTATCAAGAAATCCGGTCGCCAATACAAGTCCAAGAATTCCAATGGCAACATAAGACGCACCGGAAAGTGACTCTACCAGATGCAGGACATTTTCGTTGATCTTTGCAGAAGCACTGGAGAGCAGCAAGAGGACCATGCCGGAAGCAATGACCACGCCGCCCTGAAATCCGCCTCCGGGAGTCAAGTGCCCATGAAGGAAAATATAAACACCAAAGGCAAGAATAAGCGGAAAGAGAAAAGCCGTTCCACTTTGTAATATCTGTGAAGATCCACGTTTAGGAGTTTTGTCGCCCTTCTCTTCTTTACGAAGGAAAAAGCCTACGCCGGCAGCTGCAATAAACAATACGGCAACTTCGCCCAGCGTATCCAATCCACGATAGGTGACGATCACAGAGGTCACAAGGTTGGCAGATCCGAGTTCTTCAGGTCCATCTTCCACATATTTTTCCGCGACGGGTGATAGTTCTTGAAATGGCGTAAAATCTTTAGCAAGAGGCAAAAGCATAACGGCAAAAAATCCAAGAATGATCACTATGAATATTTTTTTAACCATGTTTGTCCTCCTTTCTGATCTTATTCAAAGCAAAAAGGAAAACGATCGTGGTCAGACCGGATCCGATGGCCGCTTCTGTCATGGCGACATCCGGTGCCGCTAAAACGATATAAAGAAGCGAGGCAAGAAGTGAGATCGCACCCGCGGCGATAACCGCAGACAGCAAACTTTTCTGAACAATGGCCAGAACAGCGGCGGCAATCATGATAGCCCCTAGCACAGCAATAATTATTGTAGTCATAGCTGGCCTCCTTCTTCTTTTTTCTCATCCTCGGCAAGGTCGTCCTTTACCGTTTTCTTTGCCAGCGGAATGCCAATAAAATGGGCAGCACGTGCAAGAGCGTGCGAGGAAAGAGGGTTGGTAAAAATAATAAAAAGAATAAGGATCACGATCTTTCCGGTACAGGTACACTCGGCATGAGCCATGGCCGAACCGGTTAGAAAGAGAATACTTCCCAGAGTAGTCGCTTTGGTTCCCGCTTGCATCCGGTTGAAAATATCCGGCATGCGCAGAAGGCCAAGGGCACCAAGAAAAAGGAAAATAGATCCGATCAGTGTGATAATAGCACCTGCTAGTTCCATTATATCCCCCTTTCCAAATAACGTGCAATGGCCACGATACCCACAAAGGAGATCAATCCATAGACCAGTGCGATATCAATATAGATAACGCGTTGAAGCGTTGCCGCAAGAAAGATAATCAGTGAAATTGAAATAATGGTCATCGCATCTAAGGCAACGACACGATCCGCTGCAGTGGGGCCTTTGATCATACGAATGAAAGCAAGTAGGATGGCTGCCAATGCAATAGCACCTGCAATTTGATAAATGATATTAACCAAAGATCACCTCCAGGTATTTTTCGAATTTTTGTACAATATCTTTTGTGGCGCCTTCAAGATCATCATGTTTGATCTCGATCCAATGGATGTAAAGATATTCATCTTTAATATCCACGGTCAGGGTTCCCGGGGTCAATGTAATGGAGTTTGCCAAAATGGTCCTGCCAATGCGGGAATTCAGCTTTGTCTTTACTTTGACGATCCCCGGTTTAATAGGCAGCTTGGGATCCACTACACGGCGTGCTACATCAAGATTCGATATGACCAACTCTTTGATAAAAACAAAGATGTAAATCAGCAAATACAAGAATGATTTGGGTGTTAATTTTAAATCGCCCAGCACAGGATCCATTCTGAGTGTGAACAAGGCCACCAATGCCGATACGGCAACGCCGGCCCAGATCTCCTGCATGTTATGCGGTGTTAACAATGCCCACAACAACACGAGGAACAGAAATAAGAGAACAGTGTGTTTGAATCTTTTCATAGCTCCACTTTCTGTATAGGTTTTTATTTTAATTTGTATCTTAATCATCACTTTTCTGCGTAATACAATTCTTCATGCAGAAAGAGATAACTTCTAATTCTTTGGCAAGATCGATATTATGGATATACATATCATTCATACGTCCCGGAAAAACCATCGAAGTGAAATTCAAAATGCCCTTAACAATGCGTGAATCTAATTTTGTGACAATATCCAACGCCGCTGAAGAAGGGACGGCAAGAACGATCACTTCAATTTTGTGGTCTTCGAGGTATTTATTTAATGTATCTATAGAATATATATGAGTGTGACCAATACTGCTACCAATTTTTTCATCATCAATATCAAAGGCTGCAATAAAATTAAAATTGGCATTAATGAATCCGGGGTAACGTGCAATAGCCGTACCAAGGTGACCGGCACCCACGAGAACAACATCCTTTGTATTGTTAATCCCAAGAATTTTATTGAGATAAGCAGTAAGCTCGCTAACAACATAGCCCTGCCCTTTTATACCACAAGCACCGAACTGAGCAAGATCTTTTCTAATAATGCTGGACTTAAGTCCACAATGTTCTGACATGTCCTTAGAGGTCAGCATACTCCTGCCCTCTTCATGCGCACAACGCAAACAACGCAAATAATCTGTTAATCTCCGGATCACTGCTTCAGATATTTTATCGTAATGAAAATCCAACCTCTACCCCATGTGTCTTCATGACTATTTTTATCTCGCTTGTGAAAGTTATAACTTTCACATAGTCAATGCAAGGGAAAAAATTACCCCTAGCTGTATAATCGTTGTTATCATCCTTGTTGTTCGCTAAGTTATTCCATCACACATTGTATATATGTAAATACTTGGTTCGTTTTATCAAC
>JAUVKP010000187.1 GCA_030596185.1 Fidelibacterota bacterium
GAGATTTACCAAACGCTGAACGATTAGGAGGCGCTTTTTCCAGGCACAAAACTCAAGCTTGTTTACAAATAATGCGACAATGAGAACTGCGTCAGATCAGGAGATCTGAAATTCATTTGTTGATAACATTCTTCTACTAAATATCGTTGCATCTAGCTCATTCTATGTTATTTATCTCCTGTTTCGATTTATTCTACTAAAGACGTCAAATGTATATGATAAAACCAGACAATATGAAACTGTTTCTAGCTCTTGTCAACCTGCAGAGTCAGATCGTTGATAACCTTCTGAAGAGCAGTCCTGACTTTTTTGTATTCAATGGACTGCCAAGCTCTCAAAAGAGGAATGAAATCCGGATTGTCTGTGTTTCTTATTTTCTCAATCAACAGCAGGACCATTCCCCTGTTCCTGTCCTTCAGTTCCGCAACGAAACTGAAGTCGTTGCCTTTAAGAAGAACGGTGAGCTTTTGCAATAATTCTTCCGCGTATGTTTCTCTCTCAATTTCCCAGCCATTTTCAGTATAAACAATGACAGGAAGCCTGGAGCTGTATTCAATATTTAGATATCCGCGCTCAATAACATAGTCGATCCGGTATGCTATTTCCTTCAGGGTTAAATGCCGGTAGAATCCGTAAGCAGAACATTGATCTAATTCATGTTCCAATAACTTTTTGTCTGTTGAACCTTTCAGAATCTTGGACAGCATGGTCCGACCACCAGTGGCAATAAGCTCATCGGCAGCACGGAGAATCGCTCTGATTTCATTTGAATCCATCTGCGTAATCCCTCCGCTGTCCAAATGATAATGTACCTTTTGTCCTCTTCTGCTCAAATATAGGTCTGTTTATCAGCCATAATCCACCAAATCTGCCAGATAACCGGCCAGTATATATTTCATACACATGATGCAATGACGATGCATTGACGATGCATTGATGATGCAATTGATGCAATTATGATGCAATTGTCAAAACGTAATAAGAACCCGCTCCCTTAGTTTCCGAAGAACGCAAGATGTTCTTTGCTACCAAATCCGTCAGATCACGTGTAGCAGTTATTCGTGAAACTTTTAAAATACCCTGATACTCTTTATTAGTAATCTTTCCATTCTTCTTTACGTACTTAACAGCTTCAATTTGTCTGTCATTTATTCCCACTTTCTTTAACTGATCTTCCGTAAATCGGTCTTTGAATATCTTACTTAAAAAACCACCTTGTTCTTCTTTCAGAGCCGGCTCAGGTAACCCGGCTTCCTTACATGCTTCAATAATTTTAATGGGTCCCCTTCCCCAAGAATCAATGTATCCTGCTTTGAAACACGTGTCAGCGATCAGTGGGTTTCTCGGTTTGGAGCGGTGGACTTTCTTCAGGTCTTCCTCGGAGATACCTTCCGGCAGACCACCATCATTCCAAATGCTAAAATTGTTATCATACAGACGTATTTGTGTTGGTTCTCCCATATAATTTCGGTGCACCAAAGCATTGAGGATCATTTCACGGACGGCTGCAACCGGATATTCATCTTTTTCTATTCGCTGCATACCCACAAAGTCAATCGGATGAATGAGGAATTTAGTATTGAGTATTTCACCAATCTGTTCTTTGATCTGGATCAGATTACTTTCAACAACTTCATGGAATTTCAGGTCGGCATCCGATTCGCCAAACTTACCAATTTTGACGGCCATGTTTGGATAAAATTTCCCGGGATCCTTTCCAAACAGTACAATGGCTGCTCTTTTCAATTGTCCGTCTTCGAACAGGCGTAGCTTTTCCAACAAATCGGGTATGCTAATGTCGTCCTCCACATTGATACGTTTGACAATTCTTGCATCTTTCAGAAATTGCTTAACAGTGGTCTCATCAATGTCGTCAACGGATGCCCTTTGCTCAGGAATATCATCCCAGGTCTTGCCGGTTCGTTTTAGAATGAACTCGTTAAGTGCGGAGCCCTTTAATTCTTGCAAGGTGCTACCAGTACGGACATAGTATTTGCCTCTGACAGATATAGGAACATCAAAACGGGGAACGATGATCTCAAGATAATACTTGTTCCTCTCACTTAGCAGGTTGACTTCTGCATATACACCGAGAATATCCCGGAACTTGTTGGGTAGTTGTTCCAGTAACTCATTGTAGTTATCGATGCCAGCTACTGTTCCATTATCATCAATACCGATATACATGATGCCACCGCTGGCATTGGCAAATCCACAAATCCATTTCAGGTATTCATCCCGCCAAGTGGATTTGTATTCTACATGTTGGGATTCTGGCATAATACTTTTTCGTAAAAAATCAGTCTATCACAAAAATAGACAGATATGAAGAATAATCTAATGGTTGTATCGGTTTAGTTTTCAAAGGAATTCTTTGATTGCATGCATTAAGTTGGACCTGCGTTTGAAATTGCCTTGGATCTCCAGGGCTATGTGCCTGGTCCGTAAGGGATTCACCCGGTGGAACAGGTCCAGCGATTCAGCAATATTGGCGTAATACTGTTTCCCTGTATGGGCCAGGTTTTCCTCAATTCTTTTCACAAGGTAGGCTTCGGTTTCACCAGGGTATCGTTTCCTGTGCTTCCTGAAAAAGTCCAAGCGTTCATTTTCCCTTATCAGGTCTTCTTCATTTACAAGCTGAAGGGCCTCATCGAATAATCCTTCCTCTGCATAAAAAGCAAGTAAATCTTCCGGATTCCTGTCCCTGAGGATGTCGGTGAATTCTTTTGATATTTTTACACTAAGGACTCTCCTAAAAATAACATCCAATAATTTAGTTTAAAGGTATCGTTCGTTGTATCTTTCTATTAACACTTAGTAATTTACAACACACAGATAAACAAATGTTTAAAAGTGAATATTTATTTGTTTGATATTGGTATAATTATACTTAAGTTTGTAAAAAAAGGTATAATTGTACCAACCTGAATTATGCAAACATCTAATATACAGAGGATTGAAGATTTCATATTGTCAAAAAGAATCGTGACATTTAACCCAAGTTTACCACCTAAAACCTTGTAATCAATTATAAATCAAAGATAAACCTTATTTTAGTATCCATATATACGTCTAATAATGTTAATAACTATGTTGATATATAAATTAGTAATCAAATATATAAATCATTATTATTACGTCTATGGATTTATCAAAACTACATATTCATTGGCGGGCAAGCAAGTATAAAGGGAAAACTTATAAATCCTACAGTCTGGCCCGTGCATACAGAAAGGACGGTAAAAACCGTAAGGAAATAGTCCTACCCCTTGGCAAACTGTCTGAAGAAGATTTAAAGCGATGGAAGATCTTTATTAAAGCACTCAAGAAACCGGATATGATGCTTACCAACTTCGATGACATCGAGGTATTGAAGCATTATAAATACCTGGATCTGGCAGCCGTAAACCATATATGGAAAGAATGGTCTCTTG
>JAUVKP010000112.1 GCA_030596185.1 Fidelibacterota bacterium
AACAGCTACAGCGATCTATCAGGATGGTTTTATATGGGGAGGAAATGTTGATACGGATGGAGATGGAATAGGTGACAGGATTCGGGTTGGCGGTCAACAATATAACATCGGAACCGTTCCCGGTTGGGTGATCAGCGGAGGTGATGTCGGGGTAGCCGTTATTGCCGATCCGTCGGATCCTGCGGTCAGAGTATACAGAATTCGTTCAGATTATCAACATATCTCTGACAGTGAATTGTTGGAAGATGCTGCGATCCAAAATGAAGTAAGTCGTATGCAAGTTACAGATGAAATGAAACAGGCGATCATTGACCAATATGAACAGGACTGGGAAGAATGGCCTATTGAGCACGGTGCCCCCTTTTATGATAAAGATGGCGATGGAATTTATACTGCCGGGGTGGACGAACCCGGGATTGCCAATGCAGATCAGGTGGTTTGGTTTGTTGTTAATGATTTCGATCAAACAGCTACTACGAGTATGTTTGGATCGCAGCCTATTGGATTAGAATTACAGGTTACGATATGGGGATATAATGATGAAAACTCAAGATTTGGACAATCTATTTACAAATCCTATAAATTGATCAATAAATCCAATTCTACCATCGAGGATATGTATCTTTCCCAATGGTCTGATCCTGATATTGGAAGTGCAAATAACGATTATGTTGGGTGCGATACTATTTTAGGATTAGGATATGGCTATAATGCAAATGAGTATGATAGCGACTATGATGTTTATGGATTGCCTCCCGCTGCAGCGGGTTATGTTTTGCTTCAGGGACCGATGGTAGCGTCACCCGGAGATACAGCCATGTATGAATTGAAGGATGTGCCGGATCATAAGAACCTCCCCATGACATCATTTGGATGGTTTTCTGCCGGTTCGGCGCTTGCTGATCCTGAATTAGGAAATTATATTGGAACTCTTCAGTACTATAACATGATGAGAGGTTATAAGCCAACTGAAGATGCTATTCCCTGGCATCTTGGGAATGATAATACACAAATAACAACTAAATATCCGCTTCATGGTGATCCCACAGTTGCGGGCGCATCTGAAGTTGACGGTACCGGTAATTATTTCACATCCGGTGATCGTCGAATGTGTGTATCTTCCGGTCCCTTTACTCTTGAACCGGATGATATTCAGGAAGTCATGTTTGCTTTAGTGGGAGGCATAGGAGATGACAATTTATCATCTGTTACGGAATTAAAGATTAATGCAAATCTTGCAAGACAGATATATGAAGGTAAATTTGAAAATGTGTCCAAAGCAACTGAAAGTCCGATTTTGACCTGCCGCCCATTTGAGAAAAGTTTGATACTCGAATGGGGATCTGATCATGAAAGTGTTGCAGATATAGAGGGGTATTCCATAGCCGGATATGAATTTGAAGGCTATAATATCTATCAGCTGCCTGATTCGATGTCAACTCAGCTCGAAGCGACCCGGATTGCAACCTTTGATGTGGTCAATGACATAAAAGTCATTAATGATACACGCCGTCTGGAAGAATTTATGTACGAAGAGGCGAACGTGCCGGTCGCCTACGGCGATGATACCGGTATTCAACGGTATTTGATCGTTGATTGGGATTATATCAACGACTGTCCCTTGTATGAAGGCAAAACTTACTGTTATGCCGTAACATCCTATAATCAAAACCTGAATGAGGATAGGATGGGCATGAGAATGTACGAATCTTTGTTCATCTCGCATACTGTCACATTACAGGAAGAACTGCCTGGCAATAAATTGCAATCCTATATGGGGCAAAGCGATTTTGAGGTTGAGCATACGGCTGGTAATGGGGAAGGAGTGGTTAAAATAAAAGTCGTCGATCCCTATGAAATAACAGGAGAAGATTATTTGATTGAATTGGGGTATGATCTGGATTCTTCTCAATTATTTTTCTCGGTCATAAGTGAAGATAGGTTCATATTAAGCGATATAAATCCAGTGGTTTCCGATACAAGTTTGCTGACGGCATCTCCGATCATTGAGGGACTTGAGATCTTGCTTTATACTCCGGAAATGGGAGTGGACAGTATTGTGCAACTTGATGAACCTGACGGCGAAATAGTGGATGAGAGGCTTTTCAATTCTTTGAATTACCGGGGTGACGGTTCCGAAAGTTGGCATACCTCAGCGGGCGCACCTTATTTTACTATTGTTTCACCCGCAGGAGACATTAACGGGGCATTGAATGATTCCGTTTTTGCCAAATATAGGAACTGGGAAGATGCCGAAATTGAGATCGTATTTGGTGATTCATCTATCGCATGGAGTTATAATTTAAATACGGTATTAGATGAAAAAGTGCCGTTTGCCATTTATAAATATACCGGTGACGGACAAGTTAGACGTCAATTCATTTCAGTTCGTGACGATCAGGTCGATTCCACTCAAGGCACATGGGATATTGGAGTAGAACATGATTATTACCGATTTAAGAGCTATGAAGAGATATTCTCCTACGATAACGCTGCGGATGCTTATCTTAAAAGTGATGAACAGGCATATCTTGATGCGAATGATTTGAATGCTTTGCCTTCATGGACGGGTTTTGCTTCGGACGGGAACCCCTTTTACTATCCTCAACTGACGCATTGCAGGATCACGATGTATGGTAATGAAGATATGCCGGCAAATGGAACGGTAATCCGTTTTAAAACGAACAAACCTTTTAACTTTGATGATAAGTTCCAATTTTCAACCGCTGGTTATGAACCCATTAACAACGATTCACTTATGCAATTAGCCATAGACAAGATCAATGTGTTTCCAAATCCTTATTACGGTTATTATGTGATCATGGATGAACAATTTGAAAAAAAAGTAACCTTCACTCATCTGCCTCCCAAAGCCACGATCAAGATATTTAATCTTGCCGGTATTCATGTCAAAACCATTGAACACGATAGTGCCAATTCACAGTTCGAATCATGGTATTTGGGCAATCATCAGAATATTCGTGTTGGCAGCGGCATGTACATCGCGCATATCGATATGCCGGATATTGGCAGAGAGAAGATCCTTAAATTTATGATCGTAAGAGGCGGAATTTACTAAGGCAAGGCAAAAGGGATATTGGGATGAAAAAGTTGATGGTTGATAGTTGAATGCTTTGCCACGGGCAAACTTCGCCGAAGTAACTTCGGCTACGAAGGCTGAACTTTTAAGCCGTGGATAGGAAATCAATTAATAACTGGGTTTTAACCCGATTGTTTAAGTTAAAGATTTTAACTTGTTCAACCCCTCCAATCTACTCCGTCAGCTGACGGATACGACCGGCAGGCGACAAGCTCGGGGTTGTGATATTATTATCGATTATGAGTTACCACGGCATTTATGCCGTGGTATTGACAACAAACAAATCGGGTTTTAACCCAAACACTGAAATTACTATGGGGTTAAAACCCCATGATTGAAGTCTTCCTAAACCCCGAGCTAAAGCACGGGGTAATTCATTATTCTATGTAATCACATATCTACAAAACTTTCGTCCCTACGGGACTATTGCTTAACTCCTCCAGCCTACTCCGTCAGCTGACGGATACGACCGGCAGGCCATACGTCGGGGTTTATCAACATATATTTCAAATATCAATGTTTCTTATTCGTTGTTTACTTCGATTGTTCGAATGCTCGACTGTTCATGATTCGAAATTCCTTTTCCCAAACCTCAAACCCTTATTCACTTTTGCCTTTGTACTTTTTATTTACAAAATACAAAGCCCTCCACCGGTGAGGTGAAGGGCTTCTCTCAAAAAGAGGTAGAGGGTTTTTATTTGTGCTTAAAGAACTTTCTTACATAGGCCGGGACATTCATATTATCTTTTTGTGTTTCATCTAAGGGATATATGGTAGTGTCCAGTTGAATTGATTCTCCAAAAACCGGGATCTCAGTATTTTCTACACTGGGAACTTTGGGTCCTTCGAATATTTTTATCTGTTCTTTTTCGGGAGCGCTTGCCATGGGTTCCGTATCATCGCTTGGCACTATTTCGATCTCGGGAATAGCATGAACGGGCAATGGTTCGAGTTCCTGTGGTGTGTCTACGGCATTCATATCAAGCCCCGTCGCAATAACCGTTACAGAGATCTCATCTTTCATGCTCTCATCGATCAAGGCGCCGAATACGACATTTGCGTTTTCACCCGCTTCTTCATAGATCATTTTTGCTGCTTTACGGACTTCGTTCAGCTTCATATCCAATCCACCGGTAAAGTTGATCAATAAGCCACGTGCGCCCTTAATAGAATTACTCTCAAGCAGGGGACAATGAATGGCGTTCTCAACGGCTTTAACGGCACGATCAGGACCACTGGTGCGACTGACACCAATAACCGCAGGACCTCTGCGTTTAATAATGGTTCTAACATCGGCAAAATCAAGATTGATCAATCCATTTTTGGTGATCAGATCCGAAATTCCGGTGGTACCTTGATTTAGGATAGAATCAGCAATGCTGAATCCATCAAGACAATTAGTTTCATCATCAATGATGTCAAAGATCTTTTCATTGGGAACAACGATCAATGTATCAACATGTTCTCTAAGGCGTTTGATACCATCTTCTGCCTGTTTATTACGCAAGGTGCCTTCAAACTGGAAAGGTTTTGTAACAAAACCAATCGTCAAAGCACCGCTGTTCTTAGCGATCTCTGCAATAACGGGAGCAGCCCCTGTTCCTGTACCACCGCCCATGCCTGCGGTAATAATGATCATATCCGTATCCCGTACGATATCTTCAATACGATCCTTACTTTCCAAA
>JAUVKP010000005.1 GCA_030596185.1 Fidelibacterota bacterium
ATTGCTTTGCTGGTGTTTTTGGTGCTTTAAGCAGATTCTTTTTAAGCTTTTCATTCTAAATATTGAAAATACTCTCACCAAACACGTCGGGCGAATAACTGAATCATAAGTATATTTTTCTTTTATTCATTTCAGCCTAAAAGCAAAATGATAGTTCAAGTATTTCTTGTTAAGCTTGTCACAATAATTTAATATCTACTCACACAGGTTTTAGGGGATGAATTAATATTATCCCAAGATTGAAAAGAACAGTAAACGCCATACATCGTATGTAAGGTGTTATACAAAACAAATAAAGGATAAATTTCATGAGCATAAAAGATCTAAAAGAATTAAAGATTGGGGATCTGGTAGCAAAAATCCCCATCATCCAAGGTGGGATGGGCGTTGGGATCTCTTTATCGGGATTAGCGTCTTCTGTAGCTAACGAAGGAGGCATTGGCGTTATAGCTACTGCCGGGATCGGGATGCGCGAGCCTGATTTCTATAAAAAATTTTTAGAAGCAAATATTAGAGCCCTAAAAGAAGAGATCCAAAAAGCCAGGGAATTAAGCCAGGGAATTCTTGGTGTCAATATCATGGTAGCTTTATCAAATTTCGCTGATATGGTAAAAACGGCTATTGAAGAAAAAATAGACATCATTTTCGCAGGAGCCGGACTTCCTCTTAATCTTCCAAAATATTTAAATGCTGACTCAAAAACAAAATTAGTTCCCATTGTCTCTTCCGGAAGAGCAGCTCGTATTATTTCCGAAAGATGGTTTAAACAATATAACTACCTTCCTGATGCTATCGTCGTAGAGGGTCCAAAGGCAGGCGGACATCTTGGATTTAAAACTGAACAAATTAACGATCCGGCTTATACTTTAGAAAAACTGATCCCCGACGTCGTCATGGAAATGCACAAATTTGAAGAAAAACACAAAAAATCTATCCCGATAATCGCAGCCGGTGGTGTATATACGGGTGAAGATATTCACAAATTCATCACTTTGGGTGCTTCCGGTGTACAAATGGCAACACGCTTTGTTGCCACCGATGAATGCGATGCGGCAATAGAATTCAAACAAGCTTATGTTGATGCCGGAAAAGACGATGTTATGATCATTAAAAGTCCGGTCGGTATGCCGGGAAGAGCGATCAAAAACAATTTTATTAATGATATCAATCTCGGAAAAAAGAAACAGATCGCCTGTCCCTATCACTGTATTTTAACCTGTGATTATACAAAAAGCCCTTATTGTATTGTTCTTGCTTTAATCAATGCCCAAAAAGGCAGATTAAAAAATGGCTTTGCGTTTGCCGGTGAAACAGTTCACAAAATAAAAGAAATTATTTCGGTTAAAAAATTGATGACAACTTTATTAAAAGAATATAAGAAGGCAGTTAATTGATCTGCTTCCTAAATATTACAGAGAATCATGACAACACAGAGATCTCCCGTCCTCCGCTACCCCGAAGCATCGAGGCAGGCGGCACGGCCTGTGGGACCCCGCCAGCTGGCGGAGCTGAAAGAAACGATTTGGGTAGAATAACGAACAAGGATCAACTTCGCACAGGGCTACGTTGATTAAAATTAACGATTTCAGAATTTCGAAGTAAATATTCACTTCGATTGTTCATGATTCGTTGTTCATTTCCCCTTTTAAGTTCAACCCCTCCAACTTACTCCGTCAGCTGACGGATACGGTTGGCAGGCAACAAGCTCGGGGTTGTGATATAATTATTGATTATGAGTTACCACGGCATTTATGCCGTGGTATTGACAACAAACAAATCGGGTTTTAACCCAAAAACTAAAATTACTATGGGGGTTAAAACCCCATGATTAAAGTTTTCCTAAACCCCGAGCTAAAGCACGGGGTAATTCATTATTTTATGCGATCATTTATCTACAAAGCTTTCGTCCCGATGGGACTTACATCTCACGCCTGCCCTTCATAGTCCCGAACCTTCGGGACGTAGAAGGGGTCGAGATGACAAAATATCTTACGTCTTACGTTTCACGGTTTACGTCTTACGTCGTATCACAAACCAATCTCAGAACAAGTATTAACGATATGTGATTTAAGAAGATCATGATACAAAACTTCGAATATCAAATATCAGTGTTCCTTGTTCAATATTTATTCATCATTCACCGTTCATCATTTATAGTTTCTTTTCTTCCACCCGTAACTCATCACTTATCCCGAAGGGATCCCCTTGGGATAACTCATAATTAGTAACTATTATACTTGTCTTCCCACCTTAGGATCCGCCACTTTCCATCTGAGCCTTTTCTAAAACGAAATGCCACATCGCCTATCAATGTCGTATAATCGCCAAGAGTGAGCTGGTATGATTTTGAAATATCCGCAATGTTGGCTTCTTCGTAGAGAGTATCGCGTTCACTAAAGATATCTTCTCCATCCATTTCATAAAAAGTGCTGTCCAGAGTAGTTTGCCAGATGAGGTCTATATAATTAAAAGCATTCAGGAATCGTCCCGTGGTTTTCAATTCTACTGACCGCATCCAGGAATCGTAGTGTCCCGTTCCGCTTTCGTCGCTGGGTTGGTAATAAACAAAAACGAACTCCGAATCTATCAGGTTTGCATACATCAAACTATCCCGGTAAATGTACGAATACTTAAAATTATGCAGCACGTCCGCAGGGCTTGCCTGATCCATCCTGTAGATAGAGTTTCCGCCATCCAGATCTCCCAGTGTGGGCGCAAACATATTCTTGCAGGAAAAGAATAACAATACCGGGAAAATGACAAAGAATAAGAGAGAGAATTTAATTAGTCGATTGCACATGAATAAATATAAAGGACAATTGACAATTGACAAAGAACAATTGCGCGAAGGACATTTTCTAATAATATTTTAGGGTTTTATTGAAAAGTTGTATTTGCCGATATGGAAGTGTAAATTTCATGTTCTTTTTGAAAAAACTTTCAAAACACATTATGAGCACAAAAACACAATGCAAATTAACGACATGATCCCGGGTCCAATTAATGAAAATTCCGTAAACGATTTGAAAATATGGTTCAATAAATATGTTGATTCTTTTCGGGATGATGACCCGGAAATACAGCAGAATCTTAACCTAAAGATCGCGCATACAGAAAGAGTCTGCCGCGAAATAAAACATCTTGGAAAAGAACTGGAGCTTGAAGCGAATGCACTACATCTGGCGGAAATAATTGCATTGCTTCATGATATCGGACGCTTTGAACAGTATGCTGTTTATAAAACTTTCAAAGACAGTAAATCCGAAAATCATGCATTATTAGGACTTCGTATAATAAAAAAGAATAAGCTATTAAATATCTTTGATCCCAATACCAGAAAAATTATTGTTCATGCCATCAAATATCATAATCGTGCTACACTGCCTTCAGATGGAAAAGACCCTTTTCTGTTTTATGATAAATTGATCCGCGATGCCGACAAGCTGGATATTTGGCATGTAGTTCTAAACTATTATTATCGCACTGATTCCCAAAGGAACAGTGCAATAGAATTGGATCTTCCTGATACACCCAGTGTTTCAAAACACATTTTGGATGATCTGCATCATGGGCGTATTATTCATTTTGAACATGTCAATAATTTGAATGATTTTAAATTATTGCAAATGGGATGGATCTTCGATATTAATTTCGAACCAACCCGTAAAGTAATCTCCGAAAGGGATTATCTTAAAAAACTTCGCAGGGTATTACCGGCATCCAGTGAAATTGATATCATCTATGAAAACATTATTTATAAACTCCGACAAGTGGGAGGGTTGAAGCAAAAATAGCCCACCACTTCTTTACCATGACTTTGCCGAACAGACACCAAGCTCGAGTCATATTTATTAAGAACCCGTAAGTCGCGATATTACTTTTCTTGAATCATGCCAAGTGCTTTTGTATATTTGTTTAAACTTTAAATATTAGGAAAAGAAAATGAAAGCATTACTTGTGGTAGATATTCAACAACGCTTCATCAAGGACAGCAATGCTTACGAGGAAGAACGATTTATTAAAACGGTTAATCATGCGATCGATGTTTTTCGCTCTGCCGGCGACCTGATCGTTTATGTGCATCATATAAAAAGTGATGTTGCCCCGGGTACACCCGGTTGGGAATATGATGCACGTGTCCACAAGGAAGACAGTGACCCCATTGTTTGGAAAACAAAAGGCAATGCCTTTGAGGGAACAAATTTGCGAACGATCTTGAATGAGAAAAACGTGACCGAGATCACAGTTTGCGGATTGGTTACTCAAAATTGTATCCGCTCAACTTGCATTGGCTGTATTGAAGAGGGCTACAAAACCTACCTGATCAAAAATGGCACCACGAACTGGACCGACGACCCGCAAAAGACCATTGATGATGTTGAAGCGGAACTAAAAAGTTTGGGTGTTGTAATTATTAATTAATACAAATCACAGATAACACAGATCAAGAATAAATTATATTTATATTTTAATTTCCAAAGACAAGGATATGATCATGAAGGGCTACATTCATATTTACACCGGGAACGGAAAGGGAAAGACCACTGCGGCTTTTGGATTGGCTTTACGCGCGGCAGGTGCCGGTAAAAATATCTTTATCGGTCAATTCGTCAAAGGACAGATCTATTCCGAGATTCGGGCTGTCCGAAAATATTGTCCTACTGTGACCGTCAAACAATATGGGCTTGAGTGTTTTATTGTCCATGAGCCCACTCAAAAAGATATTGACATCGCCCGTCGGGGGTTAAAAGAGATTTCTGAGATCATTCGGTCCGGTCGCTATGATATGGTGATCCTGGATGAAGCTAATATTGCTCTTTATTACAAATTGTTCACGGTTGAAGAACTGCTGGAGGTACTTAAGAAGAAACCAGAAAAAATGGAGATCGTGATCACCGGCCGTTACGCCCCGCCCGAACTTATCGATTTTGCCGACTTGGTTACCGAGATGAAAGAAATCAAACATTATTACACAAGTGGTGTACAAGCCCGGGAAGGTATCGAATTTTAAATTTATTTGCGTGACCCCTATCAAGTTTTAATTGATTAATTTATAACAAAAGGGTTCAAAATATTGAACCCAAAAAATCTATATTTCACGATTTGCGTTTTACGTCTCACGTCTTATGTTCCTCACTTCACAAATCACATATCGGCCTGTCCTGTGAAGCTCGAAGAGCGAAGAAGGATGTTCCTTGTTCTGAAATCTATTAGTTACGAACCCTTTACTTGACGCACTACATCAATGATGGTTCCATCCACCCATTTGATGGCGGCAATAACCTTATCGGTAAATTCAGGTTTTTGCGGTACGCCGCAAATGCGTTCGGCTTCTGCTTTGAGTTCTTCGATGGTTTTAAGAGGTAAGCCGGAATCTTTAACCTTATCGATGAGATCCTGGCGTTTGGGATTAATGGCAATGCCGCGTTCGGTAACAATAACATCCACCAGCTCACCGGGTCCAACTAATGTTGTTACTTCATCACAAATAATCGGAATACGATTCCTGAACAAAGGCACCGGTAAGATGGTACATTTTGCGAACAGACAGTTCTGCCAGCCGCCGATACCATGAAGCATATAACCATCGGAGTGAGTGACCACATTTCCGTTAAAATTCACATCCACCTCAGTGGCACCCAGAATCATGACATCCATCATGGTAGTGAAGTTGCCTTTTGAATGGTAATCGTATGCATGAAAAATTGAGATAGCCGGATGCTGTAGACGATTTTCCCGCATAGAGCGCACGGCTTCAAGATCGAAGGTCTGGCCATCCAGCATATATTCTAAACAACCGTCTTGCAACATTTTGCTTGAATATTGTGTTGAGCCTCCCACAGCAAAACGGGCTTTAATTTGGCGCTCTTTGAGCATCTGATGGAAGTAGATCCCAATAGCGAGCGAGGTGCCACCGGCACCCATCTGGAAGGAGAATCCATCCTGGATCAAACCTGCGGCATCGCAAAATTTAGCCGTTAGTTCGGCTATCAATAATCTGTCCGGACTCTTGGTGATCTGCGTGGTCCCGGATACAATAAGTTCAGGTATTCCGATCTTATCCATCTCAACGACATAGTCCACATAATTTCCTTCGATCTGCATGGGGATACATGGAAACTTGATAAGATTATCCGTAACGATGATCACTTTTTCCGCATACTGATAATCCGCCAATGCATAGCCGAGTCCACCGCAGGCCGAGGGACCGTCAAGTCCGTGACCATTGCCAAAAAAGTCGGCAGTCGGAGCAGCCAGCACCGCAATGTCAATTTGAACTTCGCCATCCTGAATGGCTTGATAGCGGCCACCATGAGAACGAAGTACAGCTGTGCCTTGCATTTTTCCTTCGGATGTAAATCGGCCAAGCGGGCCGTTCATCGATCCTTCTATATGGTGAATAACACCGCTTTCGAGGTGCTTAATGATATCTTTATGACAGGGAAATGACGCTGATGGTAGCCAGACAAGCCCTTTAACGCCCAACTCGGCGGCAATATCAAAGATCTGGTTGGCAACCAAATCACCGTTTCGCAAATGGTGATGAGTAGAAATAACCATACCATCTTTAAGACCGGATTTAAGCAATGCTTCTTTTAGCGATGGAGCTCTCTTATCTCCATCAGCCGGATAATCTATTGCCGTTGAAATATTGGGTGCATGTTTTTTTCCTGTTGGCCGATGCTTTCCAACACCCATAAATGGGACGACTTTTTCTCCGTTGATCTCTGTGGGTACCATACGTCCGACTGCGTTCTTGACCATTTTCATTTATAAGATCTCCTGTTGAGACTATTTACACTTCTTTTCCTGCAAGTTCCATTACCCGCAATGCGCGCTTGACCACCGGTGGGTCGATCATCTTGGAACCGACAGCGACAACACCCAGTCCTTTTTTCTCTGCTTCTTTGAAAGCATCCACGATCTTGCGAGCTTTTTCTATCTCTTTTTCAGTGGGTGCAAATGCGTCATGGATCACTTTGATCTGTCGCGGATGAATGCAACCCATGCCATCAAAACCCAGAGCTTTGGAAGCGCAGACATTTTCATAAAGGGCGTCCATATCCGATATATCCGAAAATACTGAATCAATAGCTTGGAGTCCGCAAGCTTTGGCCGCATTGACAACCACAGAACGTGCATAAAATGTCTCTTTGCCTTCCTTGGTTCGGGGTGCGCCTATATCTGCAGTATAGTCTTCAAGTCCAATAGCCAATGCGATCACGTTAGGGGATGCGGAAGCAATGTCATATGCGCGAATAACTCCCATGGCAGATTCAATGATCGGCATGATCCAGACATCGTTTTTAATTTTATGTACTTTGCGCAGCGACTGAATTCGCTCATCAACAGCGATCAATTGCTCAGGTGTCTCACATTTAGGCAGTAAAATCACATTAGCGTGCTGCGGAATAACGGCATCAAGATCTTTAAGTCCACGTTCACCCTGATTAATGCGCACCATGCGCTCAGCACCATAAAAGTCAACTGCCCGTAAAGAATTGCGCACCAATAAACGCGCTTCATCTTTTCGATTAGGTGCAACGGAATCTTCAAGATCAAGAATGATCCCGTCACCGCTGTGTAAACCTGCATTTAATGCCAACTTTGGCGTATTTCCGGGCAAGTAAAGACGTGAGCGACGCATATGATCTTTACAGGTTTTCGCCATGTTTTGTTTTAGCTGTTCCGGGAGAAATAAAAGCTCCGTATCAGCAAGTTGTTTTATACATGCTTCAAGGCGAGCCATGATCACATAATCCGGTGCGCCGTTGTCATCAATCGTGACATCCGCATGTTTAATGGAAAAAACATTCAGTCCATCTGTTAATGTTTTTCGAATGGCTTTTTCAAACAAGAGCTTGACCTTGCTATTGACCGTAATATCCAAACCCCCACTTTTTTTCAGGGATAATGCAATTCGGCAGTCGGAACGATCAGCTCTTTCATGTTGTCCGGCGTAAGCGGTTTTCACCTTGTGCTCCTTCATGATTAGTGTCATAAATACTTCCTATATAGATTACAAATATTTTGACTGAAAGGGTATTGTTTTTTAATTGAAATACAAACAATCGAACAATAGAGCATTCGAACAGCCGATTTGAATTGAAAATTCAGAATTAATCGGTGATAAATATCACATTTATTTTACGGACTAACTTTATCGTTTGAAAATTCAATTGAATCCTGTTTATTAATTAATGTAAAATGGAGGGACGAAGATGACAAAACAAGATCTAGAAGATCGCCTTATTGCTTTTTCATCATCAGTTATTGATATAACGGAAAGCATGTCGCAAACCTATGCGGGAAATCATCTTTCAAATCAATTATTACGATCTGGAACATCAGTGGCTTTGAATTATGGTGAAGCTCAAGAAGCAGAATCAAGAAAAGATTTTCTTCACAAAATTAAAGTTATTTTAAAAGAATTAAGAGAAACTATGATCTGTCTAAAATTGATCAAGAATAAACACCTGATCAACACAAGTTTTATGATTGACAAGGTAGTAGTAGAAAATAATGAACTGATCTCAATATTCGTAAAAAGTATTCAAACCGCCCAAAAAAAAATGACCTCAAAAGAAAAAAATAATTTTTTGTATATCAAGCTTCTCACTTCAAATATACTTCGATTGTTCTAATGCTCGAATATTCTATTGTTCTTAAATCAAATGAACTTCGCTTCTTTGATCAAACGTTGTTTCACTTCTTCAATATTGATCTTCTTACCAAGAAGTGATGAAAGCGAGCAGACGCTCTTGTTTTGGATACCGCAGGGCACGATACCATTAAAATACGAAAGGTCTGTCGAGACATTTAAGGCAAAGCCGTGATAGGATACGCCTTCTCTAATACGCATACCTATAGCACATATCTTGGCATCTCCAACCCAGACACCCGGATGTTCGGGGTGAACATAAGGTGCGATCCCAAAGCTTGCAACCGTCCGGATGATCAAATTCTCCACCCATTCCACAAGACGACGTGGTTGCAAATCGCGATCCTTTAGTTTGATAATGGGATAACCAACAAGCTGACCGGGTCCATGATAGGTTACATCGCCCCCACGATCAACCTGGCGAACCTCAACACTATTTTGTTTAAGCTCATTTTTATCCCAAACAATATTGCCTTCCCGGGCGTGACGCCCCAGGGTAAACACATGAGGATGTTCAAGTAAAAGTAAAGTGTCGGGAATTTTATTTTCTAGACGCTGCCCATGCAATTCAAGTTGCAAATCAAAAGCTTCAGCGTAGTCAATGGTTCCCAAATCCTGTGTGTGGAGTTCTTTTTCCATTATGATATATTACATCTTCTGGTCCGTATGTGCATTTATTATTTTACTTAAATCAATTATTTATCAATAATAATTAATAAATGTAAAAGACTTTCTTAAAAGTTGTTTATCCTCTCCTTTCTTCATATTTTTTCCTTGAATGACATTAAATGGACATTGAGCGGAAGGCTGGTACTTCCGGAGATATATGGAAAAACCGAATATTACAATTTTGATCGTGGATGATACGGCAATTAATCTGCAGATACTTACCACGATCGTGACCACTGAAGGTTATAATATTTTGCTTGCCCAATCGGGCGAAGAGGCCCTGCGTGTAGCAAATGAATATCACCCGGATATTATTCTTCTTGATGTAATGATGTCCAAGATGGATGGTTTTGATGTCTGCCGTCAACTGAAAGCCAACCCATCCACTCAGCCTATTCCGGTGATCTTTGTGACTGCCCGTACCGATGTTGAGGCTGTGGAAAAGGGCTTTGATGTCGGGGGTGATGATTATGTATCAAAACCATTTAACGATCGCGTTCTTCTTGCCCGTTTAAAGAACCACATAGAACGATATCAACGTCAACGAGAACTTGCTGTAAGCCAAGAACGATTGAACACAGCTCTTGATGCTGCACAGATCGGTAGTTTTACCATTCGTTTACCTGAAAACAAATGGATCCCCGATGAACAGTTGATGCGCTTATTTGGAATCGAATCGACCCAAGATACTTTTAATATGAATGCTTGGTACGAGCATGTCATCCCCGAAGACTTGGAAAACACGATCAAACGGATCAAAGGTTGTGTCATTAAAGATTCCTTCTGTAAGTTTGAATTTAGGATCTTTGATCCTAATGGAGATTATAAGTGGTTTCGTTGTTCGATGCAGGTTACAGAGCGTAACGAAAAAGATGAACCTATGTTGATCGTTGGTGTAAATGTTGACATCACCAAAGAACATAGCATGTTGGACACAATTCGAAATCAGGAAGAAACGCTGGCTCAATCCAGGAAGCTCAAAGCTATGGGACAATTGACTGGGGGTATTGCGCATGATTTTAACAATATGCTGGCCACTATTCTTGGATTTGCAGAATTGTTATCTGAAGATCTTAAAGATAACGAGGAGCACAGTTATTATTGTAAGAACATTACCGATACTTGCGAGCGTGCGGCAACTTTTACAAATCAACTACTTACTTTTTCACGAAAACAAAGTAAACAAATGGTGGCCATCGATCTTCATGGACTTATTCTTGGGTCTATGGATCTCTTGCGACATTCACTTGGCAAGAATATTAGTATCAAACAAAAATTAGAAGCTAAAGAACATTTTATCATGGGTGAATTTGCCCAACTTCAAAATATACTTTTGAATATGGGTTTCAATGCAAGAGATGCCATGCCTGATGGTGGAACTCTGGAGTTAACAACTGAAAATGTTTCTATTTACGAAAAAGATATCTTACTCTTGCCTGTTGATATAGAAACTGGAAATTATATTGTTTTACATATTCGAGATACAGGCACGGGTATGGAAAAAAAGGTTTTAGATAAAATATTTGAACCCTTTTTTACGACCAAACAGGCTGGAAAAGGAACCGGATTGGGACTATCAACGACTTATGGTACCATCAATGCCCATAATGGTAGTATTTATGCCGAAAGCACACTGGGTGAAGGAACTGTTTTCCATATTTACTTCCCTGCCTCAAACCTTAAGCCTCAAAAAGGTATTGAGAAGCAGGCAAGTTCTTCGCGGAATTCGGTTGAAGGTGGCACTATTCTTGTGATCGATGACGAAGAAGCTATTCGCCGCATGTTGATCAAAACACTGAAATACGTTGGTTATGATGTATTGGATGCCAATTCGGGTAAGATCGGTATTGATCTTTACAAAAAAGAAATGGATCATATTTCGGCAGTGATCCTTGATGTGATCATGCCGGAAATGGATGGTGTACAAATATACAAAGCCCTCAAGAAGATCAACCCGAATGTAGCTGTACTGGTATCTACCGGCTATGCGAGTAATAAGCAAACCATAGAATTAAAAGAAATGGGCGTTGACGGTTTTCTTAAAAAGCCCTATCGCCAAAGCGAGCTGGTTGAATCTGTCAATAAGGTCATAAATCATTCCTGATCATTTACCGTGAACAATATGAAACATCGTTCTCCTGAAAAGTTAGCAATAAACGAAGGCCGCCTATCCTTGGTCGGCAATTTAGTTCTTTTTGGACTAAAACTTTGGGCAGGTTTAGTATCTGCCTCTTCTGCTCTTATTGCCGATGCTTGGCATACACTTTCAGATTCGCTATCCTCCCTGATCATTATTATTGCGGCTCGCGTTTCAGGGAAAAAACCGGATGATGAACATCCATTTGGGCATGGTCGCGCAGAATTGATCGCTGCCCTGATCGTTGGAATGTTGCTGGCATTGATCGCGGTCGATTTTTTCATGGAGGGTATCCATCGTCTTGGTGACCATACTCAAGCACACTACGGTTGGATCGCGATCATTGTGACCTTTGTGTCTGTGGTTGTCAAAGAGCTAATGGCGCAATATGCGTTCTCTGCGTACCGTAAAACGGCTTTTCTTTCTTTAAAGGCCGATGGCTGGCATCATCGTTCCGATGCTATTTCTTCTGTGATCATTCTTATAGGTATCGCTGCCGGGCGATCCGTCTGGTGGGTAGATGGTGTACTGACAGTTCTTGTTGCTTTCATGATCGGTTGGACTGCCGTGAAAATCATTATCGAAGGGGTTAAACCTTTGTTGGGTGAGTCGCCGGATAATGATTTACTGACCTATCTTTCCAAACGCTGTGATGAGCTTATGAAAATGAAAACCAATGTTCATCATGTACATTTGCATCGCTATGGTCAGCATCTTGAACTAACCTTTCACCTAGAACTGCCATCCGATATGTCACTGAAAGAAGCACATGATCAGGTCTCTTTGATCGAGGCAACGGTTAAAGAAGAAAAAAATATTGAAGCAACAATACATGTTGAACCGCTCGTGAGACGTGAGACGTGAGACGTGAGACGTGAGACGTGAGACGTGAGACGTGAGACGTGAGACGTGAGACGTGAG
>JAUVKP010000110.1 GCA_030596185.1 Fidelibacterota bacterium
TATGGTCCGCAAAATATTTATGTCATTTCGACCGTAACGAGGGACGAGTGAAGCGGAGAAATCTCAAAAGATAGATCAATGAGTTGAAAAATTGAAGAATCAAAATAATAAAAAGAGGCCAATATGAAAAAATTACTACTATTACTTATCATCACAACTTTTCTCCTTGCCTCCCCACCCTATGCTGAACCCGATCTTTCTTTCGATTCCGTTGAAGATCTGCAAGCATTCTTTGTATGGTCACCCGATCGACTTCCTGTCTTAAGTGCTCACCGTGGCGGACCTTATCCGGGATATCCTGAGAATTGTATCGAAACTTTTCAAAATATTTTAAATCATTATCCTTCTACTTTGGAAGTGGATGTCTCAGTTACAAAAGATTCTGTTCTCATTCTTATGCACGATTGGAGTCTGGATCGAACAACAACAGGGTCGGGAAGAGTTAATGATACTTACTATGATGATCTGGACGAGCTGTTCCTGGAAGATAATGATAGTGTATTGACCGAATTTAAAATCCCAACTTTGGAAGAAGCTTTATTATGGGCAAAAGGAAAAACCGTTCTTAATCTAGATATTAAAAGAGGCGTTCCTTTTAAGAAAGTGATCGATCTTGTTCATCAGACCGAGACTCAAGCATCAGTATTAATAATTGTTTATAGCATCAGTGATGGTATAAAGGTCAATAATTTAGATCCGGATCTCATGTTATCCCTGGCAATTAGAAGTCAGGAAGAATTAGAACGGGCACTGGAAGCCGGCATCCCCATGAACAGAGTTACAGCTTTCACAGGCACTCGCCTTCAGAAAAAAACATTATATAACATGCTACATAAAGAAAAGGTCTTTGCAAACTGTGGGACCTTGGGTAATTTAGATAGAAAAGCGAAAGCAAAAGGCGATCATCTTTATAAACAATGGGAAAAACTCGGAATAGATATCTTTGCAACAGATCGCCCGATTGAAGTTGGGAACATCCTTTATAAATAATGGGGAGAAAAATGAAAAACAATACAAGAATAATGCTAAATATGCTCCTGATAGTCATAGCGATCATCATGATCATTATTGGAGTTGCAAGCGGGATATACTATTTCTCGATTGCAGGTATTCTGTTTTTTCTAGCTGTATTAATTTTACGGGGGAGGCATATCCGAAAATTAAATCAAGAGATCAATGAAATGAAGGAATCTGATCAAGATGAAATTAACGATACTGAAGTTAAATAATGTCCCTATTGCCGTTTTGGAATCCATTGAATCACCCATTAATAGTGTTCAGGATGCTCTTGAGCTTCTGGAAAATGCCAATTCTCAGGGTATCCGAAAGATCATGATCAAAAAAGAACATCTGCATAAAGATTTTTTCAACCTGAAGAGCGGACTGGCTGGAGAGATCATACAGAAAGTGATCAATTATTATAAACAATTAGCTATTGTCGGCGATTTTGATATGTATCAAAGTAAAAGCTGGCTTGATTTTGTTTACGAGAGCAATAAAACCGGACAAATATTTTTTGCTGAAAGCACAGATGATGCAGTAAAATATTTAACAAAGTAGTTCATATGAAAAGATTACATTTAAACCGAATTCATTTTTGGTATGAAATCTTTAAAAGCCCTCCCGTAGAGGCAATAAAAGATAATTGAGATTATTATGTTGGGCTTTGGATCAAACCTCATGAATCCGATAATCCCGGAAACACATGATGTTTCGGATTCAATCAGAACTCTTAATGAATCATGGGCAGTAAAAAACCTTTGACGACCTGGGCGGAGTAACAAGTCATTTTATATTTGCTGAAAAAATAAATATTGTCTATTTTCCTTTTTAAAAACAGGAAAATAGATTTTGTCATACAATCGGATTTTTAATTATTTTTAGGAGAGAAAAAATGAAAAAAACATTTATTTTGGCGTTGATACTCGCCATGTGTGTCTACCTCCCGGCGCAAACGGACACAAAATCGATAATGAAAAGAAACGCCTTGCCCTCTTCACAGGAAGAATTGATGGAATTATCCGCCTGCGATACAGGTAATTATACCTATTCCGTGGAAGATTACTTCCAAAAACCAAAACAATCCACGTTTAGATTTTCTCCGGACGGAAAGTATATTTCCTACCGGGAAAAAGATGAAAACGGGAAACGGCATGTATATGTCAAAGACATTGAAACCAATAAAGCAACCCGGGTCATCGAGGAAAAAGAAGAACTGATCCGGAATTACCTCTGGGCCAATAATAATCGTCTGATTTATGTTAAGGATAAAGGCGGAAATGAGAATTATCATCTCTTTGCTGTAAACTTGGATGGCAATAATCCGGTAGATCTGACACCTTTCGAAGGCGTGAGAGTCAGTATTCTGAATGATCTGAAAGATCAGTCCGATGAGATGATCATCAGCATGAACAAAGATAATGTGCAAGTTTTCGAGCCCTATAAGATCAATATCAAAACCGGCGAGATGGTAAAATTATTCGAGAACAAAGACCTGGTAAATCCAATTGTCGGATATGATTTCGACAAGGACGGTGATCTGAGGGCCTATACACAGCAGGTAAACGGAACAAATTACATTCTCTATTACCGAACTGCAGAAGACAAACCGTTTGAAGAAGTGGGTCAAACAGACTGGATGAATGATTTCTATATTCTCGGATTTGACTATGCTTCCGATAATCCGAATGCCGCTTATGTCCTGTCAAACTTGGAAAGCAATACGGACGAGATCGTACTTTATGACATGGTAGCGAAAAAAACACTTAAGACTCTTTTCAAAAACAAAAATTACGATATCGGCGGATTGGCTCGCTCACGGAAACGCAATTATGAGATAGACTATTATTATTACACCGGCGAAAAAAGTCGTATCGTTCCCGTAAGCCGGACCTACAAAAAACTCCACCGGAAATTCCGGAAACAATTCGGAGATAAAGAATTTTTAATCGCCAGCAAAACAGACAATGAAGATAAATACCTGATCTATGTTACCAGTGACAAATTATATGGTACTTATTACATCTATGACGTGAACAAAAATGAATTCAAAAAGATCATGGACCTGATGCCTAAGTTGAAAGAAGAGGATATGGCTGTAATGAAACCCATTCATTTTACATCCCGCGACGGTCTGATAATCCATGGATACCTAACCCTCCCAAAAGAAGCGGCATTAGGGAAAAAAGTACCGCTGATCGTCAATCCACACGGCGGTCCTTACGGCATCCGGGATAGATGGGGATTCAATCCGGAGGTTCAACTGTTCGCCAGCAGAGGTTACGCAACCCTGCAGGTGAATTACAGGGGCTCGGGTGGATATGGAAAAGCTTTCTACCTGGCAGGAAACAAGCAAATCGGGCGTAAGATGCTGGATGATCTGGAAGACGGCGTCAGCTATGTCAAATCCCTTGGCAAGATCGATAAGAACAAGATCACGATCTACGGCGGCAGTTACGGCGGACTGGCAACACTAGGCAGTCTGGTCAAGACGCCTGACCTGTATACCTGCGGTGTCGATTATGTGGGTGTTTCCAATTTGTTCACTTTCTTCAAATCTTTTCCACCTTATTGGAAACCGTTTTTAGCTCAAATATATGAACAATGGTACAATGAAACGGATTCTGCAGACCAAAAGATCATGCATGAAGTTTCGCCAGCTCTGAATGTGGATAAGATCAAAAAACCGCTCTTTGTCATTCAGGGGGCCAATGATCCGCGTGTTAATATTGAAGAATCTAACCAGATCGTAGAAAATCTCCGCGTCAGAGGATTCGATGTCCCCTATATGGTCAAATACAACGAAGGCCATGGCTTCGGACATGAAGAGAACCGAATCGAATTATATCACTGCATGATGGGCTTCTTTGCCAAGCATTTAAAGTGACAAAAACGAATTGAAATGAAGCTGTAAAATACTTAACAAAGTAGTTTATATGAAAAGATCATATTTAAACCGAATTCATTTTTGGTATGAAATCTTTAAAAGCCCTCTCGTAGATGCAATAAAAGATAATAGAGATTATTATGTGGGGCTCTGGATCAAGCCTTGGTACAAATTGAACAAAAAAAATCCTCCCATGCTAATTTTTCAGGAAATGTTGGATGCTTTTTCGCGTATGGTTGATGAATGGGATAAAGCATTTAAAGATGCCGGAGATCCTTATGATCTTCAACTTTGGATCTACGATGAACACATGATGGATTCTCAGTTAGTGTGCGCGGGTGTTGAAAAAGATGGTGATAAAAGAACAAACTACTTTCATGATTGTCCCGAACAATACAAATTCCAATCCGAGAAATATAAAAAGAGTGCCTTTTTTGATCCGGATGATTTCGAATGGACCACCTATGAGGTTCGTGATTATCTATATGAAAAAACTGACGAACTTTCACCCAAGTATATTAAGAAATTACTGTCCATGGACTGGCGTGAAGCTATTCACGCAAAGGACACTGAAAAAGAAGAACGCAGTTTTTGGCGGATCTATGATTTTGTGTGGGTGGGACGGAAAAAGTCGAAGAATTGAAAAGACCTGCCAGCTCGACCTGCTTTAGCTGGGTGCTGGCTGGTCGAAAAGAAATTGCCTGCCGCTCGAAACTCAAAAAGCTAAGAATGGAAGAGTTGAAAGTTGAAAAAACCTTCCAGCTGGAGTTCGAGTGAAACAAGAACCTGCCGAATGGTCGAAAAGAAAGAAGTAAGCAAAAATCTGTCATCTCGACCGAAATCCGCCATAGCTTTAGCGAAGGCGGATGAAGCGGAGAGATCTCAAACATTAAACAGATAGTGAGAAGTTTGAGATTTCTCCACTAC
>JAUVKP010000041.1 GCA_030596185.1 Fidelibacterota bacterium
TCAATTTCGTCCAATATTTCTTGTGTAATACCGGTAGGATATTCTCCCGAGAAACAGGCATCACAAATGGGAAGATCGTTGTATAATTCACGCAGGCCTTCTAAGGTTTGATAAACCACTTTCTCACAACCCAAACTTTCCGCGATCTCATCAGCCGTGCAATTTGCAGCGATCAATTCTTTTTTAACTGACATATCTATACCATAAATACAGGGATATTTAACGGGTGGAGATGCAGAAACAAAATAGACCACTTCTGCTCCAAATTCTTTTAGCATATGAACAATATGCCGTGAGGTTGTTCCACGAACTATGGAATCATCCACCACAGCGATCTTTTTTCCTTTAATGATGTCACGAATAGGATTCAATTTCTGGCGCACCACTCGTTTGCGTAATTCGGCATTGGGTGTAATAAAGCTTCTACCCACAAAACGGTTCTTAGCCAGTCCGCGACGGTAGGGAACATCAATCTCTTCCGCCAAACCCGATGCAAAGAAATAAGCTGAATTCGGTACATCAATAATAATATCTGGTTTAATTTTTGCTTCTTCGAGTCTTTCTTTTAGAGCTTTTCCCATGCGAACGCGCTCGGAAGCGACGAGACGATGGCGGAAAACAGAATCTTCGCGTGCAAAATAGATATATTCAAAGACACAAAACGCAGGTTTTTTTCGTTTGAGTATCTTGGAATGAAGTTTGTTATCCATATCAATAAATACAGCTTCGCCGGCTTCAAGATCTCGAACATAATCATAACCCAAATAATCGAATACCGCTGTTTCGGAAGTAAAAATATATTTTGTGCCTCTTTCGGTCACTTTCTTGCCCATCATCAGCGGCCGAATACCGTAAGGATCCGTAAAAGCAAGAAAACCCTTACCTTTTATGTAGGTAATACAAGAATAAGCGCCTTTGACCGTTTCCTGGACAAATTCAACGGTCTCGTAAAGATCTTCCATTCCGATATGAGAGAGATTTTTTTCCTGGAGATAAGTGGCAAAAGTATAGAGAAGCAATTCTACATCATTGGATGTTTCTACCATACGATGAAATTGATCGTTCAATACTTTTCTGAGTTTAACGAAATTTATCACATTCCCGTTGTGAACCATTGCAATACCGTAAGGATAATTGACAGCAAAAGGTTGCGCGTCGATCGCTTCCGTTGATCCGATGGTTGCGTATCGTACATGGCCTAAGCCCATATTCCCTTCTAATTTTGACATATCGAACTTTCGAAATACCTGAGAAACATGACCTGTCCCTTTATGCATTCGAAAACGTCCGTCTTTGTACGTCAACACACCTGCTGAATCCTGACCACGATGCTGAATGGATATCAAACCGTTTACAAGTTCGCTGGATACATCTTCAAATCCGCAAATTCCTAAAACGCCACACATTGAATAAGCTCTCCTTTATCTGTGCATTAGCAAATATACCTAATTTGTATCATTTACTTTTGTACAAAATTATTGTTCATTTTCAAATAGTTTTTTCAAGACTTCACTGAACATTTTATGTTCAAGTGCCAATCCGGCCTTTTCGATCTCCTCCAGTGTTGTCATTCCACTGATATCCAATTCACGTTGTTCAATAATATCACCTGTATCCATACCTTCATCTACATAATGTACCGTAGCATAGGTTTTTTGAAGTTTGTTTTTATAAGCCCAGTCGTAAGCTCCTACCCCCTGGAAAGCACGGGTATCCGCAGGATGAATATTGATAATACGTTTTTGATATGTTCGAATAAATAAAGGACTTAGTAAACGCATGTAACCGGCAAGAATAATGTAGTCGATCTTAAATGGTTCAAGAAAGTTGATCACTTCCTTGTCAAAATTTTCCCGCTTCTTGCCTTTGGATGCAATACATTCCGTGGGAACACCGGCATTCTTAGCCGTTTCTAAACCCTTTGCTTCGGGGTTATTGGAAAAAACAAGGACAAGCTCACACGCATCTCGCAAAATCCCGTCCCGCGTCTGACGAAGTATGGCGTCCATATTACTTCCGCGGCCCGAGATAAAGATTGCAATGCGTTTTTTCATTGTTTTATCGCTTAAATAAGTTTTTAAAGTAGCCTCTAAAGTCTCGTCGGTACCGGTATCGTCCGGTCATGACCTTTTGCTCATTGATTAGCAAAGCAAAATTATATTTCTTGATGGCATTCATTTTATTTGATTGCCTTATGTGCAATATCAGTTCTGTAATTCATTTTTTCAAAATTGATCTTCTTGATCTCCAGATAACAGGTATCAACTGCTTTTTTAAGTTCCTTATCTTTACAAACGATATTTAATACTCGTCCACCGGAAGTCAGTAACTCATTAGCATCTTTTTTAGTCCCTGCATGAAAGCAAAGAGTTGTATCTTTTAATTCATCTAAGCCGTGAATGCTCTTACCTTTTTCATAAGAAACGGGATATCCACCCGAGGTCAGAACAACATCCACAAAATATTCATCATAAAACTCAAGTTCCGTTTCACCCAAAGTACCGTCGAAAGATGCAAGGATCAATTCGAGCAGATCGCTTTTTAGAGCCGGTAAAATAACTTCCGTTTCGGGATCACCAAAACGCACATTGTATTCTAGTAACTTAGGACCGTCATCATCCAGCATAATACCGAAATAGATCACACCTTTATAATTAAAGCCTTCCGCTTCAATTCCGTTCAATGTCGGCAAGATAATGGTTTCATCAATGATATTAAGAAGTTCTTCAGTCGCCAAAGGTGCCGGACAATAAGCACCCATACCACCGGTATTGGGACCTTTATCACCATCGTATGCAGCTTTATGATCCTGTGAGGGTAATAGACAATTGATATTCAGTCCGTCAGTCACACCTATGCTGGATAATTCTTGGCCGGTCAATTTACTTTCGATCAGGTATTCGGCATTTTCGCCGTATTTAACTTTAATATCTTCAATGGCTGAAAATGCTTCATCTTCTGAGGCACAGACATACACACCCTTGCCGGCTGCCAAGCCATCAAATTTAATGACCAGATCACCCTTCATTTCTTTAATTAGGCATGAGGGATCATCTTTGACTGTAAAGGTTTGAAAATCTGCGGTTGCCACATCATATTTCTTCATGAATTTCTTGGAAAAGATCTTGGATCCTTCCAATTGTGCAGCTTCTTTATCCGGACCGAAGACGAGAACAGGTAGATCGTTAAAGGCATTAACAATACCATTTGCAAGCGGGACTTCAGGTCCCACTACGATCAGAGTTATATCTTCTTTATTGCAAAAAGCTTTTAAAGCTTCGGTATCAGAACCATCCAGAGCAACATTGTTATCTGTTCCCCCATTACCGGGAAGGACAAATATCTTCTCAGTCAATTCAGACTGCTGAAGTTTCCAGGCTAAGGCATGTTCGCGGCCACCGGATCCGATTATTGCTATATTCACTAATTTACCTTTTAAAGATCATTTTCGGTTAATATAGATACTCTGTCATTTCAATTTCACTTGTTGAAATGTTGAATCGTTGAATTGTTGAAAACACGCAAATTTCAACATTTCAGCACTTCAACGCTTCAACTCTTTAAAGTCCTTTTTTCATGTCTTTTAGAATTTCATTACAGATCTTCTCTGCAATTCCCGTATAGGTAAATGTTCGTAATTCGGCTAATTCCCGACGGACTTCAACGGATACCTTCAACGAATTAATGAATTTATTCAGGTTTGCTACCGTAATGCCCTGTCCACGTGTCAGGCTCTTCATAATATCATAAGGATTTGCAAAACCTTCACGACGTAAAATGGTTTGAATCGGTTCAGCCAACAATTCCGGATAATTATTCAATTCTTTTTCACAGAATTCAGCATTCACTGTCAATTTATTCAATCCTCGCTGTGTTTCAAGCAATCCAAGAGATGCATGGGCAAGAGCTACACCGAAATTCCTTTCAACTGTACTGTCGGAAAGATCTCGCTGCAAGCGTGAACGACTCAATTTTGTTGAAAAATGTTCAAGAAGTGAATTTGCAATACCAAGATTACCCTCACTATTCTCAAAATTGATAGGATTAACCTTATGAGGCATGGTTGATGACCCCACTTCCCCTGCTTTTACCTTTTGCTTCAAATAACCCAGCATCAGATATATCCACATATCTTCGTTCATATCAATTAGGATCGTGTTGATCATCTTAGTTATAAAGAAGTATTCGGACCAAGTATCGTGATCTTCGATCTGAGTCGTTGCCGGATTCATTTCAAGATCTAAACTTTCAACGAATTTCTTAGAGAATTGCATCCAGTTGATCTCTTTGGAAGCTGATATGAAAGCTGAATAATTCCCTGAAGCTCCATTTAACTTTCCGCGAAATTTAAAATTTTTCAGAGAGGCATACTGTCGCATTAAGCGAGAAGCAAAAACGGCCATCTCTTTACCGGCTGTTGTGGGAGATGCCATCTGTCCATGAGTTCTGGCCGGCATGGCAATACCTTTCCAGCTACTGATCTTTTTGCCCATCAAGCTTAAGAATGACTTCAATTGGGGCAGTTGGTATTCATCCCGATATTTTTTTAACAATAATGAATGCGACAGATTGTTAACATCTTCGGACGTCAGACCAAAATGGATCATATTGGGTTGTCTGAGCTTCAACTCCTGAATAAGATAGACTTCACAGGATTTGACATCGTGATTCAGGGTCGTTTCGATCTCTTTGATCGCATCATAATCTTCTTTCGTAAAGCTTTCAGACATTTTTTCAATGCGCTTGATCTCACGTTTTCCGAGAGGCTGAAAAAGTCCTGTTTTATCAAGTGCCAATAGATACTGTAGTTCTACCCAGATCCGTGCGCCCATTAATGCATATTCTGAGAAATAATCGCCCAGCGGTTCGACCCGCTTATAATACCGGCTGTCGAGAGGTGAAATTGACTTTAACATCTCTAATCCTTTAATTTTGTACCCTTTACAGCGACAGGCCATGCGGTCTGCTCCCTCGCGCTCAAATATAATGTAAAGCGGGTATGATTGGAACGTTTTTTTCGTAAATCGTAAGACCAGCCTTCGCCACCAACTTCGCCAAGGCTTCCAACCTACGCCCCGAAGTATCGTGGCTACGGCATGGCGCAGCGCTGGTCAGGAAGGCTACAGCCGGCAGGCGTGAGACGTAAATCGTAAAAAGCAAGATTTGAGGTGAATAATAGTAAGTTAGAGGTTTAGGGGTTAGAAGACCTTCCGGCTGGCGCCGTTCCGCCCCGATTTTCCGGGGTCGGGAGAGGTCTGCCGGATGGTCGAGGATTACTTATGTTTTTCGACCATCCAGCATTCCCCCTTTGGGGGATCAAGCTGGCAGGTCTTTTCTAAGCTCTACTTCCTAACACAAGCTTCTGATTATCAATCTCTCGACCCATCAACTTATCGAATATGTAAACATAGTAATTGTGATTTTTCATGCAATAAAATAATCAGAATATCAGTTAGTAAAAATATCATTATAGTCAATGTGACCTATATCATAGATTTTGTTTATGTATCATGAATATCTCTCTCTACGGAGTTTATCCTTCGTAGCTTTCTTGACCAGCGTAGCCTTGGCGTAGTTGGTAGCGGAGAAGGAGTCGAGATGACAGGTCCCTCTTCTCACGTCTTACATCTCAACTCCCTGATTATCAATCTCTCAACTCATCCAGCCTACGCCACCAACTTCGCCAAGGCTTCGGCCGGCAGGCGACTTATCGACCTTTTTTTTTGCATATCTTGTGTATTATTTATTCAAACAACACAATATGTTGTGGTTAAAAAATACTTTTTTATTTTTGACATTGCTGATAAATGCCCTTATCTTAACGGTTAGAACTAGAGGGTTTTGTGAAAAATAACATTCGTTTTTTCTTCTTTGCTTTATTAGTACTGACAGCTTTTTTGTCTGCAAATGATCGCTACCCGGCACCTTTGCGGAAAGCATCTGAATCTGTTGCAGATTATGTGCATTATACTAATGTCGGTCAGCTTGGTCTAACCATAACAAATTTTGGTGTAATTGGTGAAGGATATAACAATCCCAACCAACCGAGTTGTATGTATAAACAGTATCCTGATAATCTTAAGGAACAAGTTGAGCATATGTCCTATGGTGGTGTCTGGGTTGGTGGAAAAATAAACGGCGAAAAAAGGGTCAGCACCGGTGTTGTAGATGGTGTTTTTGATTATGGAGCCGCAGGTTTCGAATTTACCGATAATGGTGATTCAATTTTTGAACGTTCTTCCATTCCTACCTCAAAGGTCTATTCACCTTATGCCATATCTCATCAAGATTACAAGGCTACTTTTCATGATGAAGGTGAGGTTGTAGACCACAAGCCTCTACATATCCAAGTTGATGTCACGACCTACGCATGGAATTTTTCATTTACCGATGCCTTTGTCATCTTGAATTACCATATCACAAATATTGGTTCTTCTCCCATTGAAGATGTGTTTGTAGGCATCTGGGCAGATGCAGCGGTTGGTAATATGAATTATACCAGTATTTACGAACCCGGCGGAGGTTGGAGCTGGTATGATAATCAAAACGGCTTTGATGAATCGGTATTTGATCCAATCCCGGATGATAACTTTGAAGGCTTGGATAGAGATATTGCTTACCAATTCGATCAGGATGGAGATAACGGCTATGCTCAAAGCTATGTCGGTTTTACTTTTTTAGGAACGGAAACTGTTCCACGCGCATACTGGGATACATATTATAATCAATGGAAATGGAATACCTCTTCTGATCTAAAATATCCGGAGTATTATCTTCCTCTCACAGACGAAGAACGTTACGATAAGTTAAGTCATTCAGTACCAAAACATCTTAATGATGAAAACTATACGGACGAAGGATATCCATCAGAATCAGCCAGCTGGATGATCTTGATCGGTGCCGGTCCTTTTGGATCTATTCCTGCAGTCTCCGACAGTACATCATGGGAGATCCCTTCCGGGCAGTCAATTGATGTTGCATTTGCCGTTGTCTGCGGTCAATGGGCCAATACATCTATGATAGATAACCCAGCACGTCGTTCTTTATTGCGTGTAAATGCAGACTGGGCGCAAAAAGCTTTTAATGGTGAAGATATTAATGGTAACGGTCGTCTTGACCACGATATTAATGAAGATCAGAATGGAAATGGTGTTCTTGATCGTTTCGTTCTACCCGCTCCTCCACCATCACCAAAATTACATATTGTTTCGGATAAAAGTAAAGTTACCTTATACTGGAACAATATTCCGGAATTTGCCGAAGACCCGATCTCACGTGAAAAGGATTTTGAAGGATATAAAATTTACGCACGCAGAAAAACATCTCAGTTAGCTGCCGAATGGAGTCTGCTAGCTACCTTTGATCTTGTAGATGAATTCGGTTATAATACAGGTTTTGATTACATTAGGATCAAAGATGAGTTTGGTGATCCATCCTATGAGATATTTGGACAAGATACATTCTATTATAAATTTGAGAATCGAAATCTTTTAAACGGCTGGCCCGATAAAAACATATTTGCAGTGACATCATATGATAAAGGTGATCCGAGAACAGGATTATTATCATTGGAATCCTCACAATTGGAAAACCGTATTACTGTGGTGACCGGTCAGCAAGCGATTGATGATGAAATGACAGAAGTCGGTGTTTACCCCAATCCTTACCGCGTTAATGCCGTTTGGGATGGAGCAGGAGTTAGAGATCGTATGATCTGGTTCACCGGACTTCCTGATGAATCAACCATACGAATTTTCACTATTTCAGGAGAATTGGTAAAAACGATAGAACACAGTTCATCAACATATTCCGGGGATGATACAAGAAGACTTCATGAGGGTCTCGGTTCAAGTAGTGTATATTCCGGTGGAGAGCATGCTTGGGATCTG
>JAUVKP010000180.1 GCA_030596185.1 Fidelibacterota bacterium
ATATTCGTTACTAGCATGGATTTGAGTAATCCGTATATAAAACTAGAGTCGGTAAAATCAAGAGATAGGATAGCAGGATCAGAAACACCGAGTAGTATGTCAAAACGAAGTGACGAGGCAAATCACCGCATCGTTTGTGGGGTTAATGGTGATTTTTATAGTTCAGGCGGAGTTCCTATCAGCATGAATATAGTGAATGGCGAATATGTGCATTCTCCATTCGGACATCGTTCCGGTATGGCATTCAGTGAATTAGGTAAAGCAGACATTTTTGTGCCGTCCTTTTCGGGTGTGGTCATAGCTGATGATGATACGTCTTTTCATTCCCTTAGTGGCGTGAATATAATCAGAAATACTAACAACTTATGTATCTATAATCATTTTATTGGAAGTACGACTTCAACAAACCAGTATGGTTTTGAATGTTTAGCAACTCCGATCTCAGATTGGCTGATTAATGATACCGTTTATTGTGTGATTGAATCACGTGAATCTTATGTGGGCAATATGGCTATACCCGCTGGAAAATTTGTTTTATCCGGACATGGAACGGCATATGATTTTCTTAACAATAACTGTCAAATAGGTGATACGGTAAGAATTCTTCAGCAACAACCCTCGAATTTAAAACAGATTACACAGTTCGTAGCCGGCGGTCCTAAATTACTTTCAAATGGTGTGGAAGTCGTTGATGAATCTTATCCGGCTGAACATATAGCATTAAGCTTTTGTACAACGCGCCATCCAAGAACCGCTGTTGGGTTTAATGTGGATTCTACTGTAGCATATTTCGTTGTGGCAGATGGTCGAAAATCAACGAGCGTCGGTATTGGACTTTGGGATCTTGCAGATTTTATGGCCAGCATTGGCGCAAAGTATGCTGTTAATTTAGATGGAGGTGGTTCCTCAAGCTTTGTAGTAAGAAATAGCGTTTTGAATAATCCATCGGATGGCGCTGAAAGATCTGTAGCTAATTCCTTCTTGTGTGTATCTTCAGCTGCAAATGGTCCAATTGAACATATTCAGGTTGTAAAAGATAGTGTTGCAGTTTACAAGAACCAAAGTGTCTATACGGGAATTACCGGTTGGGATGAAAATTACAATCCGACAGGGATCCAAAGCTGGGATTCACTTACCGTGACATATGATAATACATATGGAACTTTTGAAAATAATGTATTTACTGCCAATGAATCCGTAGGAAATTGTGTGATAACAGCAGATTATCAAGGAGATACCGATTCGGTTCTTATCCATATAATTGAATTGTATGATCTTGCTATCTACCCGGACACAGTCACGATTGATTCCGTGAATGATATTAAATTTGAAGTAGTAGCTTCGAATGAAGCGGGAGGTAGAAGAGATTATGATAATGAGCTTTTTGAGTTTACCATTTTAGACTCAAATATCGCAAGTATCAATGAAGAAGGGGAATTAATCGGAAAAAATAACGGTGAAACCCAAATTGTTGTTCGTTATGGTACCGAATATGATACTGCCAAAGTTTATATAGAAATCGGCTCCGGAGAAGTTGTTGTTGATGAGTTAGAAACTTTGAGTGGTTGGACACTTAGTTCAGATTCATATATTGATGCCGCTCAGACATCTATTACTTTAGTTGATAGAATAGCGGGTAGTGGAACTAAAGCACTAAAAGTAAATTATGCACGTATCGGTGATGAGGATGGAAATATATATTTTGAAACAACACCAATTGATATTTTTGGTGTTCCTTCTGACATCTTAGTTGATGTACTATCGGATAGTATTAAACATTGGATATATGTTCTCCTTGAAGATGCAAGAGGCATTGAATATAGCGTGAAATGTCCTTCGTCACTTCGATACAATGATGATTATCGCACACAATATCTAGATTTGGCAAATCTCTTGCCTGGCGATGGTGAACAATTATATCCATTGAAGGTTACAGGTATTCGTTTAAGAATTGATGATAAAGCAACAACCGGTTCATTGTATGTTGATCGAATTCGTGTTATTTATCCGACTTGGACATCTATTAAAGATAAAATGGTCCCAAGCGAATATTGTTTGCATCAAAATTATCCTAATCCCTTTAACCCAACTACGACACTTAGCTATGAATTATCTATTGATAGCCATGTTGAACTTTCAATATTTGATTTAAAAGGTAAGAAGATCACAACATTGATCAACGACAATCGTTCTGCTGGTGTTCATAGCATTCGTTTTGATGCAGCTGATTTGCCCGGTGGAGTTTATTTCTATCGTCTGCAAGCCGGCAACTGGTTCGATACAAAGAAAATTCTATTGATCAAATAAAATAGAATTTTGCCGGGATATATTTAATAGCCTTGGCCATTTTCTCCAAACAAACACGATGAAATATGGATTTATAAAGATGTATCGATTCGAACATCGTGTTGGGAAAATGTGCCGCGTATTGGAAGTAAGCCGGAGCGGATATTACCTATATCAGAACCAGTGAAGGCTGGCTGTATTTTACTTCGGTGATCGATTTGTATGCCCGGAATGTTGTCGGTTGGTCTATGAGCAATCGCATGTATGCTTCCCAAACCACCGAAGCTGCTTTGCAGCATGCCTGTATGCGTGTTAATATACCTGCAGGTTTGATCTTCCATTCCGACAAAGGCGTGCAATATGCATGTAAAGACTTCAGGAAACTATTAAATAAATACGATTTGGTTCAAAGTATGAGCGGCAAAGGAAATTGCTATGATAATGCGGTTGCTGAAAGTTTCTTTAAAACCCTGAAAACGGAATTAATTTATCAGCATACGTTTAAAACACATAAAGAGGCAAAAACGGCTATCTTTGATTATGTTGAAACCTTTTATAACAAAGAAAGGCGACACTCAAGTTTGGGGGATATCTCACCGGAGCAATATCTGAATAATTATTATTTAGATCAGGAACAACAATGTATTGTGGCTTAACTTTGTGTCCACTTTTTTGTAGGAAGCCCAGTATGCGGTATGGGAGATGAGGATACGAGGAATATCCAAACTACTATCTCTTACCACAAACAATATTTGTTGTCATCTCGAACAGTCTTCGCCCCGAATGATCGGGGCAGGATGACATGCTCTTTTCTTTTTCTTCCTCTCAACAATTCAGCTTTCAATTCTCAACTTTCCCAAAGAAAATTTTCCATTCTTTTATTTGAATTTTAAGCGAATATTGTAAATTTAGTGACGTATTGTTTTAATAATATTTATTAAATAGAAAGGGAGAGAATGAAAAAGATAAAATTGGTCATGGCAATGGCAATAATGTTTGGGACAATGTTTGCGCAGGATGGCTATAGAATCATGGAGTCATATCAGATCGGTCCCGGTTCGCATTATACATATTACAGGAATGAATCAATTCCATTGAATATATTCGTTACTAGCATGGATTTGAGTAATCCGTATATAAAACTAGAGTCGGTAAAATCAAGAGATAGGATAGCAGGATCAGAAACACCGAGTAGTATGTCAAAACGAAGTGACGAGGCAAATCACCGCATCGTTTGTGGG
>JAUVKP010000231.1 GCA_030596185.1 Fidelibacterota bacterium
AATAAACGCTCTGATGAACGCGTCACCATGCGCGTTGTCAGTGTTTTAAAGCTCTTTTACATCATGCCACGGCAAGGCTCAGCGACCATTAAATCCTTCAGGATCAAGCAAGATGGTCGAACCAATGCCAAGAAACCGGGATTCATTACAGATCCCGAGAACCATCCCAAACCAGTTGAAGAAGAAGACAGTGAACAGTAAAATGTGAACAGTGAACGGTGGTGATTGGTATTATAGTAAATAGTTAACCCCGAACTTGTTGAGGGGTTGAACTAAGTAATAACCCGGGGTGAAACCCCGGGAGAATGAACTCCACAAAACCCAACCCCGAGCAGAGTCGAGGGGTTGACCAGAAAGGAAAATTTGACATCATCGCAAAATGATACTCTGTGACGCAACTTACAGAGAGATCCTGAACCCCCGATGTTCATCGGGGCCACCGGCAACCTTTTCAGGATGACGAGTCACGAGTTACGATATTAAACTCTAAACAGACCGCAGGGCGTCTAAACTAATAAACCTTTGGAAGACATTTAAAGAACGTAATAATAACAGTAATTATAAATATCAAGTACACAATAGAAGCAAAGGAATAAATTATATGAATAAATTTGAACCCGTAAATTTTGATAAAAGTATTCTCGAAGAATACAACGTCCCCAAAGAAATTCCCATTATGCCTCTGCGCAACACGGTGCTTTTCCCGCAGCAGATCATTCCGCTGTATATCGGCCGTGTCCATTCCCTGCGGCTCTTGAATGACATCATGAAAGAGAACAAGATCTTTGTTGTCGTCGCGCAAAAGGACATTTCGGTCGAAAATCCCCGTGAAGAAGATCTCTATAAATATGGCACATTGGCCAAGATCGTGAAGGTCTTTACCATGCCTGATAAAAGCCGTTCTGTGATCGTGCAAGGACTTGAACGAGTAGAAATTCACAAAATAACCAATGTAGATCCTTATTATCACGGTATTGTGCAGCGCTTAGAGGAAAAAGAGGAAGACAGTATTGAAAGTGTTGCCATTCGCGAACGCTTGAAAGAATCTTTCAAAGAGATCGTGAGCATGTCGGATTATCTATCAAAAGATAATATCACCATGATGATGAACTCCGTGGATGATGGAAATCTGGCAGATGTTGTTGTGTCTATGCTGAGTATCTCAGTCGAGGAAAAACAACATATCCTCGAACAATTTGATATTAATAAAAGACTGTCCGAAACCGCTGTGATCCTTCAGCAAGAAACTGAAAAAGCAAAAGTTGGTGAAAAGATCATTGCCGATGTTAAAGATAATATCAGCAAGAATCAGCGTGAGTATTATCTTCGTGAACAAATGAAAGCCATTCGCAAAGAATTGGGTGAAGACGAAGATGAACGCATTATCGATCTTAAAAAGAAACTCGAAGAAGCATTGCTTCCCGATGAAGCCAATAAAGCTGCCGAACGTGAGATCGAGCGACTAAAACGCATGTCCAAACAGTCACCGGAATACAACGTTTCCCTCACCTATCTTGAACTGCTGGTCGAATTGCCTTGGTCCGTATCAACAGATGATGAAATTGATCTGGCAAATGCCACCAAGATACTGGATGAAGATCATTATGGTTTGGATAAGATCAAACTGCGTATTCTCGAATATCTCGCAGTCCGTAAATTAAAATTAAAAACTGATCCGGATTCAGCGGTCAAAGGTCCCATTTTATGTTTCGTGGGCCCTCCCGGTACCGGTAAAACCTCCGTTGCTAAATCTATTGCCCGTGCCATGGGTCGTAATGTTCACCGTATGTCCCTTGGCGGCGTACGCGATGAAGCCGAGATCCGTGGTCACCGTCGTACTTATATCGGCGCTATGCCCGGTCGTATTATTCAGGGAATAAAAAAAGCCGGATCAAATAATCCCATTTTCATTCTTGATGAGATCGATAAACTCGGTGCGGATTACAAAGGCGATCCTTCAAGCGCACTATTGGAAGTCCTTGATCCCGAACAAAACTATTCATTCTCGGACCATTATCTTGAAACGGCATTTGACTTGAGTAATGTGATGTTCATTGCCACCGCCAACTGGGCCGAAACCATCCCCGGACCCTTGCGCGATCGTATGGAACTCATTGAATTTTCAGGATATACACTTCCAGAAAAAGCACATATCGCCGAGAATTTCCTTATCTCCAAACAGGTTAAAGAACACGGATTAACCAAGAAAGATATCGCTTTTACGGATGAAGGAGTCCAGACTATTATACAAAATTACACCCGTGAAGCGGGTGTCCGTTCATTGGAACGTGAGATTGCTCATGTTTCCCGTAAAGTGGCTAAGGAAAAGGTTGAAACAACACGATTCCGTAAAAAGGATATTACGGAAAAAACCATCAGCAAGTATCTCGGTCGACAAAAATTCTTCTCTGATCGTGTCGAACGCATGAAACGTCCGGGCATTGCCATTGGATTGGCATGGACTCAGGTTGGCGGGGATATACTCTTTATCGAGGCCACAAAAATGCCAGGAGAAGGTAAATTGCAATTGACCGGTCAGTTGGGTGATGTGATGAAAGAATCCGCACAAGCCGCTTTGAGCTTTATTCGTTCAAATACACTTGAACTTGGTGTCGAAGAACGCTTTGATAAATCCTGGGATCTGCATATTCATATTCCGGCCGGTGCCATTCCAAAAGACGGTCCTTCAGCCGGTGTGACCCTGCTTTCGTCGGTTGTCTCGGTCCTTAGTGGTCGTAAGGTCAAGAACGATCTTGCCATGACGGGTGAAATCACCCTTCGCGGATCTGTTCTGCCCGTCGGCGGTATCAAGGAAAAAGTCATTGCTGCACATCGTGCCGGTTTAAAAACCATTATCCTGCCTCAAATAAATGAAAAAGATCTGGATGATATTCCAAGTGAAATTCGTGATGATCTGACCTTCCATTTTGTGAAGGATATGACGGATGTGTTGAAAATTGCATTGGAAGAATAACTCTATCTGATATTTTGGAATGATAAT
>JAUVKP010000183.1 GCA_030596185.1 Fidelibacterota bacterium
AAAGAGAAAAACAAATCAAAGGTTGGACGAGAAAAAAGAAAAATAATCTAATTAAAACTATAAATCCGGAAATGAAGTTTTTAAACGATTTAGTTAAAGATGCTTATTAGATACTGTGACATAAATAGATGCTTCAGCTTCGCTTCGCTACGTTCAGCGTGACAAAAAAGAACAGGTTTATAAAGAAAAGAAGTACCTGTCATCTTCAACGAAGTCCCGACGTAAGTTGGTACGAAGCTGAAAGATCTATACATGATACAAGAGTAATATCTGTGATCTTCATGTAAGCTCTACTGGGCGTAGGCTGGAAGGATATATTCATGATATAAATATTTTTTTTTTGACATGAATAGATGCTTCAGCTTCTCCGCCAGCTGGCGGATACGTTCAGCATGACAGAAAAGAACAAGTTTATATAGAAACGGGCTCAAAATTTTTAGCCTCTACTTTTGTCTTTTTACGTTTGCCTTACAATTGTCCTTTGTCAATTGTCTTTTGTCAATTACTGTATTCTCCCAATATACACCACCCTGTCATCTCCACTCAAAAATAACTCAAATTTACTGACTGCAACACCATCAGTGGATTTATGAGAACCAAATATCTTGGCTTTGTAACCTTTTGCTTTTTTATCGTAACGAACAGATTCAATTAGAGACGCATGGCCGAACCATGTCCCGTTTTTACGCTGCTTCCAATATTGAATAAAATCACCCGGCTTAACTTGTGACATATCTTTTATCTGCACGCCAAAATTATGTTTTACGATCGCGTAAGCCACGCCACCGTATCTCGGATCTTGCAAGTCCGGGCCTTCTTGAACAACATTGCGACCAAGATTTGAATGATTGATCAAAACATCATTCTTCATCTCTCGGGTATAGCCGACATTGTAGCGGCTCAGTATCGTATCAACGACAGCCGATACAAAGGTCGTACAATCAAAATGCTTTTTGTCCACACTATATGAGCCATACGTCCACCCGCAAAAGACTTCTTCATCTAATTCATGTGCAATACCCAGTGCATCGGGAGGGTCGGCAACAACTTCTTTTTTATTTTGATCGCTAGCAAAGGCACTTACTACAATTAATAGTACCAAAAATATTTTAACAGTATTTTTCATATCAATTCCCTTATAAACTTTATGCTGATTGCTGTAAGCTAAAGCTATAAACTAAACGCCATTTTTATAAAATACCACATCATCACACCCGAAGCCATCAATTTAATAACCACTCCCCCAAGAAATCCAATAAAGGTACTGAATCCGGATTTCAGAGCTTCGCGGGAATCTTTCCCGGTACTCAATTCACCAATCACAGCACCCAAAAAGGGTCCGATAAGTAATCCCCAGGGTGGAAAAATGAGCATCCCGGCTCCCAGTCCGATCATGGATCCCCATACGGCACGCTTTGAACCACCTGATTGTTTTGTACTCCATGCCGGCATAAAATTATCCAGTATTGTTACAACGAGAGTAATAATCGCCATAATGATCAAGAATTTTGACGAGAACTGATACTTTGGAGCAGCATGTAAAAGGAGCAATCCTATATAGCTTAAAGGCGGTCCCGGAAAAATTGGCAACAAACACCCTAGAATACCGAAGATCGAAAAGAGAAGACCGATGATAATTAATGCTATATCCATTTCAAATTCCTTGTTTGTTAAGAATAATAGGGAAAAGCGTTTTAAATAACAAGCGTAAGACGTAAAACGTGAAACGTGAAACGTGAAACGTGAAACGTGAAACGTGAAAATTTTATTGAATCTTATTATAAAACACAAATAATATTTGATGTCATTTCAACCCCCGATGGTTTGGGATCCTTTGACGGACACAGTCGCCTGCCCACCGACCTGTTCTTCGAAGCTCCGGCAGGAGCGAAGAGGAAAGCTCGAAAGAGCGAAGGTCGGAAAAGATCTATTCATGGTACAAAATACTTTTTCATGAATAGATTCTTCAGCTACGTCCCGACTTTCATCGGGACTTCGTTCAGAATGACATCACTTCCGAATATTAATTATATCTAATAGCCCTATCCTGTTTGTCCTGCCTGCCCTTCCAAAACTCACAGAGCGTAGGAGGGTTATCCTGTCCGAAACACATCCTGTCAATTAATCCATTTTCCAATTGATAACGCCTGCAATAAATGCTAATTTAACGAGCTATTGTTTAGCAATGTTTTTACAATACTAATTGTCTTAGCGAAAGGTACGCAAATGTTAAAACCCGGTGTCATTCCTTCAGAGGAACCCCAGATCAGAGTCGGTATTGTTTTACCTCATGATGATCAAAAAAAAATAACAACTTTTCTATCCGATATGTGCGATTATGAGATGGCTGTTGATACTCTGACTTTTTCAACTTGTAACGTTGCCAGCATTCTTTTCAAGATAAAAGACAATTCCATTTCTTTTAAGATAGATGGAAAAAAGTACGAAAAGGTGAATAAGGTCGTCTTTCGTCCTGTCACCGAAAACGCATATATCACTCTTGACCCGGTTATTTCAGGACGTGAATTTCACTGGCGTAAATATATTTCAGTAAAAGTACCCGGCAACGTCGAGATCTCAATGATTGACGGCAATTTACTTGTTGTCAATGAACTGCCTTTAGAACAATATCTTATGTGTGTTGCTACCTCCGAAATGGGTGCTGCCTGTCCTCCGGCATTGATCGAAGCTCAAACCGTTGTTGCCCGCGCTTGGATGCTGGCAAATGTAGAACAAAAACATACGGATATCGGTTTGGATGTTTGTAATGATGACTGTTGCCAGAGATATCAGGGATTAAATAACGTTACCGAAAATAGCAAAGCCGGTACAGATGCAACACGTGGTATGGTTATTATTCATAGCGGTAAGATCTGTGATGCCCGCTATTCAAAATCTTGTGGCGGAAAAATGGAAGTGTTTGAAAATCTATGGGAAAACACACCACTGCCCTATATGCAGCCCATTCCCGATATGCCCGCAGGCAATGAAGTACCCGATCTCAAGATCGAAAAAAATGCCCGAGAGTGGATCCTTTCGAACCCCAAAGAAGCATTTTGCTCCTCAACCACCGTACCTGAAAATGAATTAAAGCAATATATCGGTGCTTGCGATGACGAAGGTGAGTATTTTCGCTGGACTGTTGAGATCAGCAATGATGAGCTCTCTGCAAATTTACGCGATAAATTAAAATTGGATGTCAAAGAGGTTATTGACCTACAAACCCGCGAACGCGCAGAATCAGCCCGTCTGTTGAAACTGGGCATCGTTTATCGTGATTTTGATGACAAAAATCATGAAATAGAAATTGATAAAGATTACAATGCACGCTTGGTTTTACATCCCAAATTTCTCTTTTCTTCAGCTGTCGTTATTGATAAAATCGGAACAGGTGATGTTCCCAAACGCTTTATCTACCGAGGTGCCGGTTGGGGTCATGGTTCTGGACTCTGCCAGATCGGAGCATTGGGTATGTCTCTGAAAGGTTATTCTACAGAAGAAATTCTTGCCCATTACTATCC
>JAUVKP010000122.1 GCA_030596185.1 Fidelibacterota bacterium
TCCAAAGCTATTTGTACCGAACGAATATTACCGGCATTATATTTTATGACCGCAATACTCATCAAAGTATTCCTTTGGTAGAGGGCAGATCGCTTGAAGTGATCTTGCATGCCTGTTTCATAGAACGGGCCAGAGCTTTAAAAATACCTTCAATAATGTGATGCTCATTATCTCCGCTAGCTGTTACGTGCAAATTGCATCGTAAACCATCAGAAAATGATCGGAAAAAATGTTGGACCATTTCTGTCGGCAATTTACCGATATATTCACGCTTTAGAACCACATTCCAGTTAAAATAAGGCCTTCCCGAAAGATCTAAAGCAACTTCCGCCTTCGCTTCATCCATTGGCAGTAAAAAACCATATCGTTCAATACCGCGCTTGTTACCAAGTGCTTTTAGAAGAGCTTCGCCTAATGCAAGTCCCGTATCTTCAATACTATGGTGTTCATCAACCTCAAGATCGCCATTTACTTTAATATCGAAATCGATTTCCGAATGTTTAGAAAAAAGTTCTAACATATGATCAAAAAAACCGATCCCGGTTGAAACATTATAAGTTCCATTACCATCAAGATCTACTTTAACGGCAATATCAGTTTCATTCGTTTTACGCCGAACAGATGCAATCCGCTGTGGTTTTATAAAATAATCACGAATTTCGGACCAGGATGTTGTAGAAAGAACGGCATAATCATTCTCTTTACCAATGAATATAGCTTTGGAATGCAGATTTTTCGCCAGCTGCATATCAGAATCACGATCGCCGATCACATAAGATCCGCCCAGATCATAATCCGCATTCATGTACTGTGTCAGCAAACCTGTATTTGGTTTTCTCATGGGAGAATTTTCATCTTCATAATGGGTGTCTATCAATACTTCAGAGAACTCTATTCCTTCATTTTTTAAAAGATCCATCAAGAAATTATGTGGACCCCAAAAACGTTCTTCAGGGAAATCCGGACGACCCAAGCCATCTTGGTTACTTACCATAACCAATTCATAATCAGTGTATTTAACAATATCACTTAAGGCATTGATCACACCCGGTAGCAATTGTAATTTATCGAAAGTATCAATGGTTTCGTCAGGAGTTTCGGATATGATCGACCCATCACGATCTATGAACAATACTCGTTTCATGATCTCTTCCTTTTAGTATAAGCCTGTAAAGCTTCACACAGTATTTTATTCTCTTCATGCGTCCCTACTGTGATCCTCAGACAACCTTCACAATGCAATTGATTAGAGCGATTTCGAACAATAATACCTTCTTCTATCAAATAGGTATAAACATCATCGGGATCATCAAAGCGTGCCAAAAAGAAATTTGCCTCAGAGGAAATAAGCTCCTTCACCAATGCCAAGTTTGAAAAAGCATTCATCAAAAAACCACGTTCTTTCTTTATCTTATCCACCATCTCCTCTTTTCTACTAGGATCTATTAGTGTTTTAATAACAATATTCGCAGTCACATCATTAATATTGTAGGGATATTTGATCTTGTTCAGTACTTGAACGATCTCTGGATCAGAAAAAGCCATTCCAAGTCTCACGCCTGCCATTCCCCAAGCTTTTGAAAAGGTCTGCAAAACGATCAAATTATTAAATTCATCTTTTCGTTTTACCCAAGAAGGTGAATCGGAAAAATCGATATAAGCTTCATCTACAATGACCAGTGAATCCACATTATTTAAAACGGCTTCAATATCCTCTTCGGCATATACATTTGCACTGGGATTGTTTGGTGAACAAATAAAGATAACTTTGGGATTCTCTGTTTTTGCTGTCTCAATGATCTTTTCTACATCCAATGAAAAATCTTTATTGAGTTCAACCTCAATGATCTTAATATCATTTATATTCGCACAAACGCTGTACATACCATAAGTTGGCGGTAAAAGCATCATACTGTCTACACGCGGTTCACAGAAAGCTCTTATTACCAGATCTATGGCCTCATCGCTTCCATTACCAAGAAAGAGTCCTTCGGGAGAAGATATGCCTTTATATGCCGCTATTTTGTCCCTGAGTTGTTTTTGCAAGGGATCAGGATAGCGGTTCAGTTCCTGATCCGCAGGAGAACCGAAGGCATTTTCGTTTGCATCCAGAAATATTTTGGCTTTTCCGGTGAATTCATCGCGTGCAGAGGCATACTTCTTCATCTTGAGAATATTTTTCCGGACCAGAGATGTAATATTAATAGCCATTAGATCGCTTTCATAAATTCTCAATTTTAAATAATCTGCGTGATACCGCTTGTCTGTGCGCATCTAATCCCTCGGTCTTTGCCATATGTTCAACAGCAGGACCAATATTCTTTAAACCTTTTGCCGATAAGGATTGGAAAGTGACCATTTTTAAGTAACTATCCAATGATACTCCGCTATAACTCCTGGCAAATCCGGCAGTCGGTAAGGTGTGATTGGTTCCGGTTGCATAATCGCCAACAGATTCAGGACTCAGATCACCTATAAAGACCGAACCGGCATTTATAACATCCGGGATCATATCGATCGCATTTTTTGTATTGATAATAAGGTGTTCAGGTGCATAGGTATTTGAGAAATTCATACAGCTTTTCAAATCTTCAAGTATGATTATTTTGCTATTCATAAGCGCTTTTTCAGCAATTTCAGCTCTCTTTAGTACATCAAGTTGTTCAATGACCTCGGATCTAACTTTTTCTGCAAGATGTTCATTATTGGTAACGAGCAGTGTTTGGCTGTCAACGCCATGTTCAGCCTGAGACAAAAGATCTGCAGCGATATATTCAATATCTGCATATTCATCTGCAATGACCAAAACTTCTGATGGTCCTGCCGGCATATCAATGGCAACACTTTCGGTGGCAGCAAGAATTTTTGCGGCTGTTACATATTGATTTCCCGGTCCCAATATCTTATAAACGGAAGGAACACTTTCCGTCCCAAAGGTCATTGCGGCAATAGCTTGGGCTCCCCCGACCTTGCATACATGGGTCACACCGGATTCTTTAGCAGCCCAAAGAATAGCGGGATGTAGTGTTCCATCCTCTCTGGGAGGAGAACATAGCACAATCTCTTTACATCCTGCAAGAACGGCGGGAATAGCAAGCATCAGAACTGTTGAGAATAATGGTGCCGTACCACCGGGAACATAAATACCTACTTTTTCGATGGCTCTGGCTTCACGCCAGCAACGGACACCCGGCATAGTCTTAATAAATTTTTTCTTTGGTATCTGAGCTTCATGGAATTTTTTAATATTGTCTATCGCGAGTCGGATATTATCTTTGAGCACTACCGAAATATTTTTCTCGGATTCCTTGAGTTCTTTAGGCGTACACAAGATATTTTTCAGCTCAGCACCGTCAAATCTCTTGGTGAAATCCAATAAAGCTTTATCACCCTTGAGCATGACCATTCGAGTTATGTCCTTAACTTCGGACATCAATTTTACTTGATTCATCTGAGGTCTTTTGCAAAGACCTTTCCATGTCTCAGGAGACGGATTCGTGTAAATTTTCATAATTCCCTCATAGTATCATTTTTTCAATGTCGGTAACTAAAAGACTTTCAGCACCGGCATCCTTTAATTGTTCGATCACATCCCAGAATATATCTTCATTAATTACAGAGTGAACGGAACTCCATCCTTCTTTCCCAAGCGGCATGATTGTGGGACTTTTCATGCCCGGAAGGATATTGCAAACCAGATCCAGTTTATTATTTGGTACGTTTAGTAAGATATATTTGTAATCCTTTGCTGTGTTAACGGAACGAATACGGAAACATAATTTATCGATCAGATCTTTTTTATCTTTATCTAAGGAGTTATTGCTGTAGATGCTGGCTTCAGATTCCAGAATAATTTCAACTTCTTTCAATCCATTTGAGATCAGAGTACTGCCGGTACTGACAATATCAAAGATCGCTTCCGACATATTGATGCCCGGTGCGATCTCTACGGAACCTGAGATCTTGTGGATCCCGGCATTAACATTATTTTTATCAAGATAATTTTGAAGAATATGATCGTATGAAGTAGCAATACGCTTGCCTTCCAGGGATGTGATATCTTTGTATTCTACATGTTTTGGAACAGCAATGGACATTCTGCATTTTCCAAAACCAAGCGGCATGACCTTTTCGATATCTGAAGCTGTCTCAAAAACAACGTTATCACCTACAATACCAATATCCGCAATACCGTCTTCAACACATCGGGGAATATCGTCATCTCTGAGAAAAAGAACTTCTAAAGGAAAATTAACAGCCGATGTTTTCAACTTGTCATGACCTGTCTTTTTCAGATGGATACCGCAGTGTTCCAGTAGTTCAATACTGCTAGTTGATAATCTTCCCTTTTTCTGAATGGCCATGGTTAACATTGGCTTTTCCTTTGTGTTTTTGTATTCCTTAAAAAAATCCCGATCCTCTTAAGAGATCGGGACAATATATTTTATTATATTTTGCGCATCCCAACCCCTTACGGAGCAGTATGATTATGGAGAATGTTCAAATATAGAGTCATTTAAAATTTATTCCTTTGTTTACACTTGAATTTAAGAAAG
>JAUVKP010000018.1 GCA_030596185.1 Fidelibacterota bacterium
GATGCAATAAATGTTAAGTATCCTGATCTTTATGCAAATCCCGATAGCGAAGAAAGCATGAATCGTTATGAAGATAAACTGGTAACGGATTATCTTAAAAAGGCCGGTTTGCATTTAAAGAATGGTCATTCATTTTATAAGGTGTCCGATTCAAAGTTCGGCGATAATCTTGCCAACCGTTTTTCTGATATCAAGAATAATGATTTCATCGTACTTGTTGCGAACTTTGTAGATATTCTGGCGCACAAACGTTCTGTATCAGATGTTTTGCTGGAAATCGTACCCGATGAATCCGGTTATCGTAATGTGGTCCGAAATTGGATGGAAGGATCATATTTACGTCGTATTATCGAAGCTGCCGGAGAAGCCGGTTTTGAAGTCGTGATCACCTCCGACCACGGCAGTCTGCGCGTAAACAAAGGTGCTGTTGTAAAAGCTGATCGTGATTCGACCGACAGCATTCGTTATAAGACCGGTAGAAATCTTGTGACTTCCAGTAAATCTGCTCTTTATGTCAAAGATACAGCTCGCTACCGTTTGCCTCTGACCCGTTTGATTGGCACATATATTTTTGCAAAAGACGATTATTTCTTTCTCTATCCCAATAATATGAAAAAATATGAAAAACGGTATCCCGGGACCTTTCAACATGGTGGTATCTCCATAGATGAAATGCTACTACCGGTTGCTACGTTGAGCCCGAAACGATGAAAAAGAACATATATCACATCCAGACTTCTTCGCCTGAGGCTACGATCGATTTTGGCAAGCGCTTTGCTACGCAATTGAAACCAAACGATCTGATCGCCTTATACGGTGATCTTGCTGCCGGGAAGACGACCTTTACCAAAGGGGTATGTGAATATTTCAACGCCGATCAAGCGGCAACATCTCCAACATTTACCCTCATTAATGAGTATGTGGGAGATATGCCTATTTTTCATTTTGATTGCTATCGCATCAAGCATCCCGACGAGATCATTATGTTGGGTTTTGAAGAGTATCTTGAAAAAGACGGTGTTGTATTGATCGAATGGCCGGAGCTGATCGCTAAGCATATTCCGGAAGACAGTATTGAATTGCACATAAATTATGTAGATGACAATACACGAGAAATAGAAATTCGCTCCCCGCGGAGCATGGAGTTATAAATGATCTTAGCACTGGAAACATCATCTCTTGTTTGCGGAGCCTCATTACACGATAATGGCGAATGTATTGCAGAAGTTTATATTAAAGAACCTCGGGTACACGCGGAAAAATTGGTTGGACTTGTAAATCAGCTTTTCGAAGAACAAAAAATCCGGGTGCAAAAACTAAGTGCTGTGGTCGTTTCCGCCGGACCGGGTTCATTTACCGGCTTGCGCATAGGTATGAGCTTTGCCAAGGGATTAGTATATCCCCATCAGATCCCGCTTGCCGGTGTCAATACCATGAAAGCCTTCATAACGGGAACAGTGGATGAAGTTGATCGCACACAAGAGCCTTTATGGGTCATTCGCTCTCACAAAGATTATATTTACACAGTTCAATTCAAAACAGATATTGATGAGATCAAGATCCGTTATGGACAGATCCACAATATTAAAGAATGGTACCCTCAATGCGGTATAATCGTTTGTAATGATGCCCTTGAAGAAATCAGCGATATTCCTGTTCTTGACCGCTCAATTTTACCTTCAATGATGGGGGATTATTATATTCGCCACATGGATAATATGGCTGTAACAGATTATGATAGTTTGGTAATTGAATATGGCATGGACTATAAACCCAAAGAATGGAAACCGGGAGCTTGATGATCAAAATTCGCGATATGAATGCGGATGATGTCGCCGAGGTCATGAAGATTGAGCGAGCAAGTTTTAATGAACCTTGGGCAGAGATCCATTTTTATTTTGATCTTTATTCAAAGATTTCTTATAACTGGGTGGCGGTGAACAAAGATGAGCTTTATGCTTATATTTGTTTTTGGAAGATCGGGGACGAAGTGCATATTAATAATATTGCAGTAAAAGAAGCGAACAGAAAACAAGGTATTGCACAAAAATTACTGGATAAACTGACAAGCTTTGCTCGTAAAAGCAATATAAAGAGTATGACCCTCGAGGTAAACGAACACAACATGTCTGCTCAGGCCTTCTACAAAAAGAATGGTTTTATGGAAGTCGGCAGACGTCCGAAATATTATGAAAACGATCAGGCTGATGCCTTGATCCTGATGAAAGAACTGGAGACCAAGTGAGAATTCTTTTGGTAAATGATGACGGTATATTCGCCCCTGGAATACAGAAACTTTATGAAGCGATACAAGGACTCGGTGAGATCACTGTCGTTGCTCCGGACGGAGAACGTTCGGCAGTTTCCCATGCATTGACTTTAGATAAACCCTTACCTGCAAGAGAGGTGGATACCGGTATATTTAAAGGGATAGCCTTGAATGGCACACCGGCAGATTGCGTAAAACTTGCACTTAACGAAGTAATGTCTGAAGCTCCCGATCTGGTGCTTTCCGGGATTAATCTTGGATGCAATACAGGATTGAATGTCATTTACTCCGGAACTGTCGGTGGAGCAGCCGAAGCCGTGTTCAATGGCATTCCGGCTGTCGCGTTTAGTTTGGATACATACACAAATCCTAACTGGGAACCCGTCTTGCCATTCGTGCATGATTTGGTGAAGACGGTGATAGAAAAAGGTATACCAAAAGGTGTTCTTCTCAACATAAATATTCCCAATGTAAAAGCAGCTGAAGATATAAAAGATGTAATGATCACCGAACAAGGAATGGCGCATTGGCAGGAGAATTTTGATAAACGAATTGACCCCAAAGGACGCACCTACTACTGGATGACGGGCAAGAAGCGTGAGAAAAAAGAAGCTGAAACAATTGATGATACTGCGATAAAAAACAACTATATTTCGGTGACCCCCGTGCAGTTTAATCTGACGGCCTACGATAAACTGGAATATATTAAAGAATTGGGATTGAACTATAAAAAGTAAACGCGGAATTTTCAGACATTTTTGTTTATTCTTTCTAATCATTGGCTTTGGCTTTGCTTTTGCTGCGACCCGGGACGAAGTAGATCAGGGTGTCCAGCAATTTCAGCGTGGTGCTTATGAAAAAGCGCTTGAAACATTTCGCATTGCTTATGATTCAAAACCTTTGGATGAAAATGTGTTTGCCGCACTCTCTCTCTTTATGATCGTGAAATGTGATTTTGAGTTGAAAAATTACGATCAAGTTGTTCGGGACAGTCGACTTTTTGAAAGAACTTTTTATGACAGTCGTTATCTCGCTGATGTGATATTTGAGCGCGGTAAAGGCCTGGCAATGAAACAGCAATATTTTCCGGCAATGTTATCGGCGATACGAGTTTTGTCAATTTCTCAAGACGATGAACTCAAAAAAGATGTTATGGACTTTACCAGTGATATTTCCCGTTATTACCTGCAACCTTCAGATCTTGAAATGCTGTCATCATTGGTTGTAGGCGAAGAGTCACTGACTTATTTAAAATTGATCTGGGCGGAACGGAATATCATTCTTGGAGATTACAATAGTGCAGAACAACTCCTGCAAGATGTTAAATTGGATTTGCTTACAAAACGATACGCTGACAAATATAAAGAGTTGAACAAATATCTAAACAAAAGCAAGGGCAATGAAGAACCTGAGATCAACATCGCAGTAGTTCTTCCTCTGACGGGTCGCTATTCAGATACGGGTAATCAATTGCTTGAGGGTATTAAATATGCCTTTGAGTCTTATCGCAATAAATATAAAAAACGTGTTAATATTATTATCGTAGATACTGAAAGTAATGTACGTAGCGGACTAAGTAATCTAAAACAACTTTTAGATATGCAAAATGTTTCAGCCGTTATCGGACCATTGACAAGTGAAATGGCTATTTCTATGGCTCCGCTCTGTGAATACGCAGGTGTTCCCCTGATCGCCCCGACAGCGACAGCGGATGATCTTATTGATATGGGCTCTTCAATTTTTCAGCTGAATCCCGAACAGCAGCAGCGCGCAATGACTCTGGCTGATTATGCTACCGATACACTTGGATACCATCGTTTTGCAGTTGTTGCACCCAGTACTTCTTATGGTATTGATATTTCAAATGCCTTTATGAAAAGTGTGGAGAAAAATGGCGGAGAAGTTGTTTATAATGTTTGGTATAACGGAACTCCAATGAATATCAATGATAAGTTATCCGAGCTTAAAGACGATGCGGAATATTTACCGCCTTATTTTAATTACCTGGATGGTTTTTACGAAGCTCGCGATAGCGGATATTTTAAGATGGACACTACCAGTCTGGAAATCGACAGTTTGGAGAGCGCCGTTCTTGACAGTATCTTTCTTGATTCTCTCAGCTTTGATAGTTTGCTTATAGATTCACTTTATGCCACTACAATCGAGGACACGCTTCCTCCCCCCGATACGACATTTATTCTTGAAGAGCTGTGGCCTGATGATGATACCATTTATGAAGTATTGCTTTTTGGAAATTGGTTTGACAGCACACGGGTGTCGACAGACACCCTATTTTCGCGCTTAAAAATCCACGCTAAAAATTGGCTGTCGTCCGAGATTTCACTCGAAGAAAAATATAATACAGTCATTACTGATAGTATTTGTATCCTTCTGGATGAACAAGAAAACGATCCGTGGAAAATGGAAATAACTTATCTTCTAACGGAATTGGATACTATTCAAATTGCCCCGGCTTTTATTGGCGATTATTTCTTTTCTCACCTGGCTATTGATACCGTAATACTAGAGTCATATGTTAATTATGAGCTGGTTGATTCACTTAAAACAGAATTAGCTCAAATGGATTCTATTGACGCTTTGTGGCTGCTCTCGGAAATTGACACAATACTTTTCCCCTATATTTTCCCTTATGAAAATTATGGGATCGAAGCAGTTTATTTCCCTATCCCTCAAAACCATATTCAATATATAGCACCCCAATGGGCAAAGAACCGTTTCCCTGCCTATTTGCTTGGAGATGGAAATTGGTACCAAACCAATCTCTTGAATCGATATAAATCAAATATTGATAGCATGATTATAGCAAGTGACTATTATTGGAATTCAAAAGATATTGAATTGCGTCGCTTCTCAAAATATTTTACTCAAAAAACGGATAAACAACCTAATCGCATTCATATTTATGGCTATGAAAGCATGAACCTCTTGATGTCGATTATTGAAAGCGGTGGAAATACTTCAAGTGAGATCAGTGATAAATTGAAAAATCTTGATGGCCGTCATGGAATAATTCGTCGTATAGAATTTACTCCAGATCATCCGCGTAGCAGCACTGGTGTCCGCTTGATCCGTTTCTTTAAGGGAAAATTAAAACCTGTCAATTAGGGCGTGACTCACACCTGCGCTCAAGCACGGCCTTCGGTGTGCAAGCGTAACGCGTAATTCCTTCTTACTCTATACCCCAAAGTTACGGGGCGAAGGACAGGCGTTATTTGTATTCGTTTATACCTTCAAACTCTCGTACTCTCGTTCCACAAATGGCAGATCACCTTTCAGCATATCATAATTTAATATCTCTTTGGGGCGGACCCACGACATAGCTTCAAATTGTCGATTTTGAGGGGTGTTTTGATAAGAGTTGATTTTGAAAAAATGCAAATAAAAGTTTTCTTCATTTGGGTAGCTAAAAGAATAAGCATCAATTTTTTCCACTTCTTGGACAAAGATACCAAGTTCTTCATTGAGCTCTCGCTTAATGGCATCTTCAGGGCTTTCCCCTTTTTCTACTTTTCCTCCGGGAAATTCCCATTTTAAGGGAAAGCGACGAGAATCATTATGACGTTGGCACAAAAGGATATAGCCATCCAGTTCGATAATACCGGCAACTACATGAAGCATTAGAAATCCTTTTTATTATCTCCCCGAAAGATTTTCGCAAGATTTTCTCTGTGAGTAAAGACAATGAAAAAAGGCATGGCAATACTGAACCATAGCATTTGATTTGAAATATCAACGTTAAATGCAAAACGCATGATCAGACTAGTTACGGGAAAAGCAAATGCTGCCGAAATGGACCCCATGCCAGATTGATGCGAAAGCAAAACCACAATACCAAAAACGCCAAGGCAGATCAATCCGATTTCAGGACGGAAGGCCATGATAATTCCAAGAGTTGTTGCAACCGCTTTACCACCGCGGAAATTAATATAGATGGGGAAAGTGTGGCCGATCAGTACAATGCCAGCTAAAATAGCCCGTGCGGTTTCGAACTCCAATCCCTCTATCATAAGCGAAGGCAACCAAAAGATGACAGCGAAACCTTTAAATGAATCAAGGATAAATGTAGCAGCCCCTGCTTTCCATCCAAGATTTCGGATCACATTGGTAGTCCCCACATTCCCACTGCCATGTTTTCTAATATCATACTCCTTGCCTGCAAAGATCTTCCCCAAGACCCAGGCTGACGGGAAGGACCCGATCAGATAGACAAGTACCATGATAAGTACGTTAATAAGATTCATGTTAATTCCTGTGTGTTATTTTTTTTAAAACCGGCAACTTGCCAATTCCCGAAGGTAGAGCCAAACGATCAATGATCTTATCCAATGTGCTCTCCGACTTAGGCGGAGGTGGCGGGATCTTTGCGTTTGAGAAGCCAATAAATACCATTGCTCCCGGACCGGCATACGTACCGATCACAGGGCCAAATTCTCCATAGTAGTATTTTGCTTTCGGAAAATGAGTGCGCAGTAATTCTTCAAATTTCTTTGCTTTATCTTTACAATTGGCATGAATGATCCCAATCTCATCCGGGACCTTATCGCCAAAAAAGTTTTTAAATTTACTAATAGCTGGTTTCCAACCACGTTTACCACGAAGGACAATGCCCTCTTTATCCGTTTTGCCGTCAGGTGTAATAGTCACAAGTGGAACAAGACCTAAGATCTTAAGCAAACTTCCAAGATAAGGTTTTAGTCGACCACCTTTTACGGCATATTTTACTGTTTCCAGCATGATGATCATTTTAAATTCTCCGTGCAGACCGGTCAGAAAATTTACGATCTCGTGGACACTATTTCCCTGAGCGATCATTTCTGCGGCCTTGATAGCCATGATCTGTTCACCAATACTTCCGGATTCAGTATTGAAAACGGTTATCTTTTTCGAATCAACTCGTGATGCAGCTTGTATTGCTCCTTGATAGGTTCCGCTGACTTTATCACTGACATGCAGAGAAATGACATGCTTGTAGTGAGTTAAAAGAAAGCGATAAAGATTCTCAATATCTCGTGGCACGGGTTGCGATGTTTTTGGAATGATCTTGCCGTTTTCCATGCGATCATAAAAAGTGGCATTATCAATTGTTACACCATCAATGAATTCTTCTTTGTCGAATGATAGGCGCAAAGGAACCACATTGATATTATATTTTTCAGCAATATCATCAGAAATATCTGAAGCTGAATCCACAACCAGGGCGATCTCCTGCAATTTCTGATTACGGTGCCGTACCTGCCGTTTCATGTCGTCAACTTTCTTGCGACGTACATTTCCAAACTGACTTAAAATAGTAAAAACCGTTTCCGGGGCATTCGTATGAATATGAAGCTTTAAACGTGTCGTGCTACCGGCAAGAATTAGAGAGTCGCCAAGAGGTAGTAAAAGATCGCGGATATGATTACGGTCAAAATATTTACTATCTACGAGACATTCGGTACAAAAACGATATTTAACATTTGGATTAAATGCAATGTCATGTGAGCCGATCAGGGGCACCAGTCGTTCTTTAATGCCCTCTAACAACTGTTTTACATTAGGACTTTAAATAAACTACTCGATACCTTAGAGCATATTAAAAAAACCAAGGCCACCGGAATCGACATACTTCATCTTACCTTCAAGCTTTAATTTTGCGGGAGATTTTTCCAGCTCTATCTTACATTCTTTTAAAGCGTAACGTAAAATATAAACAAAATCATCATGGCTTTCAGCTTGTTTTTCCCAAGCTTCTCCCCATATGCGGATCACACTGAGAATAGTTCCTTCTTTGGGATCTGCCATTGCCTGATAGGAATGATTGGATGCTGCGACTGCAGCTTTCGAAAATTCCTTTGCAGTGACCTGTTTTTTCTTGGCTAGCTCTGTCGCCAGTCCATAGAAAAATTGTGCTAGAATAGACCCGGAATTTCCGCGGGCACCATCAAGTGCCGTATCGGAAACCTGCTGACTCATTTCAGCTAAGGCAAAATCCGTATTGTTTCGTAAGGAAATTACGATGGCGTGGAGTGTGGCAGCCATGTTGGTTCCCGTATCACCATCGGGTACGGGGAACACATTTATCTTATTGAGATAGTCTTCATTCCTCATCAAACTTTTTGCTGCTGCAATGACAGCAAGACGAAAACGTCGTCCGTCTAAAATCGTTATTTTCATAAAAAAGTTCCAGCCTGTAAAAAATATCTTTCAAATAACCAAAGGAATATATTAAGAGATACTTGTATTCACAACCCATTATTTTAGCATATCAACTTGCCTAAGTTTTTATACTTTAATATCCCTGTAAAAACTTGAGGCAAGTTGACTAATAATAAAAAAAGACAGGATTAACCTGCCTTTTTTTATATAGAAAACGCTTATGCTTTTTCTTTCTTTTTTTGTAGTAGTGGTGGAATGGTTAGGAATAAAATTGAAACAATAATAATACCGGCTCCGATCAGCTGAGAGGTTCGCGGTAAACCTTGATTGGGAAATAATGATAGCAGAAAAGCTGCGATTACACCGGCAAGGATACTTGATGAACGATTAACGGGGATACAATAGGTATTTTCACTCTTATCAAGGAAGACTAGGGTACCAAAGAAACCGGTTCCTTGTGACAATACACCAATGAGGAGTAGCGCCCATAGATATGGCTGGTCCCAATGCATAGTCCAGCCCATGCGGACGGATTCGCCAATATTACCATTCAGCAATGTAAAAAGCGCAAGAAAGATCACCAATACGGGGGTGGAGACCATCTGTTCTTCCACAAAATAACGCAGGTTAACTTCTTTCTTATCTGATTTTGCATTACGGCTCATAAATTGGAAACGCATGAAATATGAGAACAGATAAATTGCTATCACAATTCCCAATAAAAGCGGGATCTTGAATCCTTTTGCATCGAAGATGGGAATAAGCAATGCCGATAAAGCACCAACAAGGCCGATCCAAGAGAACCAGCGCACAGAACGTTTTGTAATTGTATCGACAATAGGCGCA
>JAUVKP010000095.1 GCA_030596185.1 Fidelibacterota bacterium
ATTCTTCCATTCTACCAATTCAACAGAAGCCCAACGGAATTGTGATTGTTGCAAATTAAGAGCAGAGATCTTTTGAGTATTTTCAAGTTTCAGATCCGAGATATAAAGATCGGAATACTCGCGGTAAGTACCTTTGCGCCAGGAAATGATATCGGCGCATTTAGCTTTTTTCAATTTTGAATATTGATGATCTGAGTAAACCAGTTTTTCAGGAACACCGCCTTCATACATATTGACCGTTGCATAACCCGATTTCTTACTTTTTTCATTGAAGATCGTAAGAATAATCGGTTTTACGGGTACATAATCCAGATCAGCTGTCAATTTAACATAGCGATAAATATCTTTATCTTTTCTTCCCTCGCCGGCCGTTACATTCAAGGGGTCTTTTATGCCGCTTAGGTCGAATTTCCAAATATCATATTTATCATAGATATAGGCATAATGATCACCCAAGCCCCAGGCAGCAAAACCATAGGGCCACGGAGGACTTGGTCGATTATCATCTTCATCGTAAAAAGCAACCTCGAGCTTATCCGTTAAGCAACGGGATGTTTTTGCTTCCACATCATAGACATACCAATGGCTGTCCGTATGCTCAAACCAGATCAGGTATTTACTTTGCGGTGATAATTGCGGTTCAAAAGCTTTCTTTTCCAAAACCATTTCTTTTTCACCGGTATTCACATCGATGAGGTAATGATCACGATAATCAAGAGATTCCCAAGAGATCAATTGACGGTAGGGTAAATTGCTTTCACCAAGTATAATATTTTCATCGCCTTCAGTACTCATTTTGATCGTGGGAACATCAGTATCGGCCAATTGAATAACTTTTTTACTACCGACATTAACCATTCACTGATAATTGCGTTTCTTTTCACGAGCCAGCTGTTTAGTCTGTTGGGTTTGAAGCAAGGGGTCAGTCCATGACCAAAGGTCAAATCTAGCTTTTTCAGTTTTTAACAATGTATCTTTAGGTTCTTCTACAGGCAGTGGGGCTGTTCCGAAGAATAGACGCTTACCATCTTTAGAGAATTTCGCTGTGCGAATTGAGCTGACGCCCCATCCTTCGGGGATACCGTCCGCATCTTTATTAATATAACATTTTGCCTTTGCTCGCCCGATTTTCCAATAGTAGAGATCATAGATCTTTACTTTGCTCGTATCATCCGAGAAAAGAAAAGCTAATTGCTTACCGGCTTCATCGAAGCGGAAAGTTTTAGCTTTACCATATGTTTCAAGAATAGTTTTTACCGTACCGGTATTTGCATTAATAATAGAAAGTCGCACAGAATCTTTCTTCATTTTTGTCACGGCAAGAATACGATCACCATCTTTGCTTATGGTATAGGAAGAAACATATTCCATGATGACGGTATCTTGCGTTACAGGATTCCAAACCCACAAAGGTGTACCTTCTTCGCGAACTTTCTTTTTCTTAGCTTTCTTCTCTTTCTTTTCTTCTGTTACTTCAATTTTCTTTTTTGAAGTGTCCACAACAGAGGTGTCAATAACTGTTGTATCGATCATTGTCGAATCAGCTACTGCAAGTGAATCCGTCAATAAGGTATCTTTAACTATTGAAGTATCTTTTACCGGTGGAAGGGGTTTTTCATGTAAAATTGTGATCCAGGGTGAGCCTTCCTTACTCATACCATAAGATTTTACACGCGGGATGGTAAGTAGTGTATCTTCAGAGAAAAGATAAACGCATAGAGAATCCTTAGGCATTTTAGCTTTTTTAACTTTATCTATTTTAGCTTTTCGCTCCACTTCGAAGCGTGGAATCCGTTTAAAAAGAAGGAAGTCACTATCGGGTGAAAATGAAGCCTTTACCGCACGTTCAAAATCCTGTTTTTTACCTGTTTCCACTTCGTGCAGGCTCAAGAGTATATCCCCTCGATTGGGTTCAGCGGAATATTGTACCCACTTCCCGTTCCGGGAGAAGGTATAGTTAGCAAGACGCTGCCACTGAGCATAATCATCAGGTGTCAGTGCTCTTTTTTCTTCTGAAACAACACTTGTTTGTTCTTCCTGAGCTTCGGCAATTTTAATTGCTTCTGTTGTTTCTTCTTTTTTTCCGCAAGAAAAAAGGAGTAATAAGAGCATACTCATAGCTGTGAGTCGTTTTAACATGAAATACCTTTTTTATTTAGTTATTTTCTTGATCTTAAAATAATGTTCTTTCAGGAATGGTAAATTGTAAAATGTACCGTTTTTGCAACTTAGAACACCGCCGCATTCACATTCACCACACATACCGATACCGCACATATTGTTGGTTTCCAATGAAGCATAACAATACTCGGGAGCGCAACCTTTTTCGACGGCTAGTTCAAGTGCCTTTTCCATCAGGATATCCGGACCTATTGTATAGACTGTGCAATTATTGGTTTCGATCTCATTTAATCTATCTGCCATTATATCAAGAACCCGTCCCGGTTTACCCGCATCTTCAACCACATTCATTGTAACATAAGGTTCAATAAGCTCTTGATAGCAAACTTCTTTTCTATCGGTCACACCATGATATACATTCACAATTCGTCCAACCGAGGCTAGACTTTCAGCTAATTTTGGTACTAAAGCCAAGCCTGTACCTCCACTGAGAATAATGGCATGAGACATCATATTTTCCGGAATCAGTTTTCCATAGGGACCACGCACATAAAGTGTGTCGCCTTCTTTCATATTAAACAAGGCATGTGTGAATTTGCCCTTTTTATTTTTTACCTCATCCAGGCGTTTGCGAACAATAAATCTTAACGGGGAAGATGATACAATTCCAAAAGGTTTCTCACCAACACCGGGAATCCATATAAAGGCATACTGGCTCGCCTTAAAGAGCACCGGATCACCTTCAAGTTCTATATCCCATAGAGTATCACTGAGTTCATTGATCTTTTTGATCGTATATGCTTTATACTTTGCAAGTCGTTTGACCGAAAGATATGATGCTGCAGAATCAGTTTGATTCTCCGTATCAAAACGAAGTGCTTCAAAATAATCCTGATATTTTTCTTCCTTTATGCGGGCTACGGCGGAGCCGATACCTACTGCATTAGCGCCGGCGCGCTGCATCGCACGGACTTGCGATCCGCGGCTAACACCGCCCATTCCAATAATTGGAATATTGGGGCCGACTGCTTCTCGTATTTCTTTAATTTTTTGGACAGCTATATCAAAAACGTGTTCGCCGCTACGGCCTCCCGCATGTCCTTTGGGATTATACAGAACGGGTTTGTTACTTGTAGGGTCCCGATAAGTTTCAGGACCAACGGTATTGATCGCGACGAGGCCGTCCGCGCCGGCATCAACCGCTACACGAGCGATCTCACCAATATTTTCAACATTAGGGGTAAGTTTGGGAAAAAGTGCAACATTTGTAACCGGTCTAATCGCTTCCATATATTCTTTAACCAGTTCAGGACTTACACCAATAGATGCGCCATAACCCGGTTTTGCATGAGGACAGGAAAAATTCAACTCGATCATATCTGCAATATCTTCGAATTTTTTAACCAATTTAATAAAATCTTCAGGTGAATTTCCCGATACGGAAATATTCAAGATAGTTCTGAGCGGTTTTTCATCGCGGAGAGCTTTGAGCTCTTCATAGCCTTTTTTCATACCGGGATTGCGTAATCCGACAGCATTAACATATGAACCAACGCTAACTTCAGCCACAATAGGCTCCCGATTGCCCAAATTGGGACGAACTTGGTAGCTTTTTGTCGTAATAATATCAATTTCCCTTACATTCTTATCGACTTTACGGATCAAATTTGGCTTTGTGGTCCAAACCCCGGAAACTGTTGCAAATTTCAATCTGCTGTCAAGCAGGAATTCACGTATCTCATTAGCTGTTTTCATAGCGTCCTTATTACATTATCTTAGCTTTTAAGATAATACAATTTCACTTAAAATGTTAATTAAAAATGAGTATAGATATCGTCAGTATTTAATAAAAAAACTAGAATGTTAAGCTCGAAAAATTCTTTAATATTAACAAAAGAAAAAACTGTCATCTTGAGCGAAGTTCTGATATGAGTCAGAACGCAGTCGCCTGCCCACCGACCTGTGCATCGAAGCTTTCTTGACCAGCGCTGCGCCATGCCGTAGCCACGATACTTCGGGGCGTAGGTTGGAATCCGCCAGCTGGCGGAGAAGTTGGTAGCGTAGATGTAAGCTCGAAAGAGCGAAGGTCGGGAAAGATCTATTCATGATTAGGTGTTCTGTGATATGAATAAATGCTTCGACTACGCTCAGCATGACAATTCGTTTCTTAGTTTTTTTCCATGCACGTACTTTTTCTATTTGACCTTCAACTCGTATTTTTGCTTTTCACATATCAAATCTTTTTGTATATTTTTATATTGAAAAATAATAGAACAGGAGAAAGCATAAAATTGTTGGGGAATATCGTCTGGTGGATCTTTGGCGGATTGATGACAGCTGTCGAATATTTTGTTGCAAGTGCCATTCTTATGCTTACGATCGTGGGAATTCCATTTGGTCTTCAGACTTTAAAAATTGGGATGATGACCCTGATGCCGTTTAACATGACAATAAAAGAGAGCAAAAAAGCCAACGGTTTTATTTCTTTACTTATGAACATTATTTGGTTTTTGGTTGGTGGTATTTGGATCGCTTTGACCCACCTGTTCTTTGGTGTTCTTTTAGCTATTACCATTATTGGTATTCCTTTTGCAAAACAGCATTTTAAGCTTGCGTCCATATCACTTACTCCCTTTGGAAAAGAGGTCGTACAAAAGTAAAATATTATGAGTTTAGATTTATGATCACATATACATTTAACATTGAGAAAAATATTTTCGATACAGTATTTTCGGGAATGATCAAACCTTCTGAAATACTTAAATATATGCAAGAAGTGAATAATAATAAGGACTTACCTCAGAAATTAAATGCGATCATTGATGTCCGTAATGCAGATTATAATTTCGAACCCATCGCACTGCAAAGTATTGTACGAGAAAATTTCCGTATGAATAAGGCCTTCGAAATGATTAATAATGCTATTCTGGCTAATGATCCACATGATGTTACTCTTGTTATGTTTCAACATTATACACTTGGTTCAGATAAATATCATGTTAAGATCTTTACAGATAGAGAAAAAGCAGAGAAGTGGCTGGGTGAATTCAAGTAAGCTGTAGGCTGTAAGCAGTAAACCAATAATATTATAAATTATTTCTTGTGTCATCTCGAACAGTCTACGCTCTACGAGCTACGACCGTCAGGCCATGTGGAGAGATCTCAAATTAATCGCTCAATAATAA